>NZ_JBWYIV010000014.1:0-106563 GCF_056779895.1 Acinetobacter sp. ANC_7553
GATGGTAGTGTGGGGTTACCCATGTGAGAGTAAGTCATCGCCAGCTCATTATTCTAAACACCCCCTTCAATAGAAGGGGGTGTTTTTTTATATCAAAAAATTGAAATAAATAATCATATAGACGATAAATTTTATGTCTTGAACAGTTATAACAACCTATCTTATCCATCTGATGCTCAAATTCATAAAGTATGATTAGTTTCTATTGGTACACCTGTGTACATAGAAAAATGATCGCCTAATCAATTGGTCGTGGTTGTATTTTAATGCTTTAAATAATGAGTGACTAAAATGCATGCGAGATGCAATAGAGGCATTTACATAATAAAAAGTAAGAGTGAAAAATATATTACTTAATTACTCATGAACAGAAGTTGCTTGAGAGGTCATGATATAGTGAATTTAAAAGTTTTAAATCCGAATATATTTAAGGATACGTGATGACCAATTCAGAAAAAAAAATTGAGTGTGATTATTCTCTTTATGTTGCCTCTAAAGCATCCCAAACAGGTCAATGGCTTGAAGTAAAAGATAAATTTAGCCAAAAAATATTTGCCCGAGTAGCCTTAGCAGATGCAAATACTTTAGAAAAAGCAATCCAATCTGCAATTGATGCAGAACAGGCAATGGCAAAATTAGAACCATTTCAAAAGCAAAAGATTTTATTACATTGTGTCAAACGCTTTGGCGAAATGAGAGAGGAATTAACTGCAATTCTGATTGCAGAGGGTGGAAAGCCATTAAAAGCAGCTCAGGCTGAAGTTGAGCGTCTTATAAATACCTTTCAAATCGCTGCTGATGCTGTTACACAAATGGACGATGGGCGTTTAATGCCATTGGCTGTGACAGCTGCTGCACAGGGTTATACAGGTATGATTAAACATGTTCCGATTGGTGCTATATCATTAATTAGTCCTTTTAATTTTCCACTTAATTTAACTGCTCATAAAATTGCACCTGCAATTGCAGCAGGGTGTCCTTTCGTACTGAAACCTGCGTCACTTACACCAGTTTCTGCTCTAAAAATTGCAGAAGTATTGGCGGAAACTGATTTACCTCAAGGTGCATTTTCAGTTTTACCTTGTCCTCGCGAACAGGCAGATATCTTGGTAACCGATGACCGATTCAAATTACTCAGTTTTACTGGATCGGATGAAGTCGGTTGGGATATGAAAGCACGTGCTGGTCGAAAAAAAGTCACCTTAGAGCTTGGTGGAAATGCTGCTGTTTTAATTGAACCTGATACTGAAATATCTGATGTGTTAATTGATCGTCTTATTGGGGGAGCTTATAACCATGCAGGTCAAGTTTGTATTAGTGTCCAAAGAATTTTAGTCCATGAAAATATTTATACTGATTTAAAGAAGAAATTAATTTCCAAAATTAAAAAAATCAAAGCGAGCGATCCAAATTCAGACTTGACCTTATGTGGCCCTATGATCAAGGAGGGAGAAGCTAAAAGGCTTAAAAAATGGGTCGATAAAGCGGTAAAGAAAGGCGCCAAAGTTTTAGTCGAAGGTCAGGTAAAAGGGGCTTTATTTGATCCAATATTGCTAGAAAATGTTGATACGTCTTTAGAAATTTATAAAGATGAAGCTTTTGGGCCAGTAGCTATTCTAGAGAAGTATAAAGATTTTGAAAAAGGCATTGCTACAATTAATCAAAGTCGATTTGGTCTACAAGCTGGCGTTTATACACAAAGTCTGAATAAAATGATGTATGCGTGGAATCATTTACATGTAGGTGGTGTCATCATTAATGATATTCCATCATTCCGTGTGGATAACATGCCTTATGGTGGTGTTAAAGATTCAGGTCTAGGTCGAGAAGGGATTCAATCAGCAATTCGAGATATGCAAGAAGAACGATTGCTTGTGATTAAACAAGGATAAATTATTATTTATGTTAAAAGGAGCATAACGCTCCTTTTAAATTATTTAGTTTAGATTAACGCTGTGATTTAAAAATAAACATATTGAGTTAAAATTAATCAATAAGAATAAAAAAATGATGAAACACAGTTTTTTCCTGAATTAATTACAGAAAAATCTGATTAAAAGCGCTATTGTTAATTCATTAAACATCCTTTATTTCATCTTTCTTTAACCAAGAATATTAAATAAGGGGTGGTTTGTAATTCGAAAAAAATGCTCAAAAGGCCATTTCTGATTCAAACAACAAAATTTTAATGGTATGCAATTACTTGCGAGATAACATCAACAATAGCAGTAAGCGTGTACCCATTTACGGATTAGGTACTATATGACAGCTTCACGTGAAAATTGGAGCGCCAGATCAGGTTTTATTATTGCAGCTATTGGTTCTGCAGTAGGTTTAGGCAATATTTGGCGTTTTCCCTATGTCGCATATGAAAATGGTGGCGGGGCATTTTTAATCCCTTATCTGGTTGCAATTTTTGCTGCCGGTCTTCCACTTTTATTTTTAGATTATGCAGTTGGACATAAATACCGTAAGGCCCCACCTACAGCTTACAAGAAGTTGATGAATGGTGAATCATTGGGTTGGTGGCAAGTCGCTGTGACATTAATTATTGGTATTTACTATGCCAGTGTATTGTCATGGGCGGGTAGTTATATGTTCTACTCATTTGGTCAACAGTGGGGAAGTGATACAGAAAAATTCTTTTTCACCACCTATCTTCAGAATGGTGAAGGCTTAGCATTTGGATTTGTTCCGACCTTATTTATAGGTTTGGTTGTCGTTTGGGCGATCGTTATGTTCATCCTGTATGGTGGGGTGAAGAAAGGCGTGGAATTGTCGAATAAGATCTTTATGCCCTTGTTGGTGGTTTTATTTACGATTCTCGTGATTCAAGCTATTCGTTTACCAGGTGCTGTCCAAGGTTTAAATGCATTCTTTACACCAAACTGGGAAGCGATGGGCAACTATAAAGTGTGGTTAGCTGCATTTGGCCATATCTTTTTCTCGTTATCCGTTGGTTTCGGGATTATGTTGACCTACGCTTCGTATTTGAAGAAAAAAACGAATTTAACTGGTTCTGGACTAGTCGTTGCTCTTGCAAATTCATCTTTTGAAATTTTAGCTGGTATTGGGGTATTTGCAGCATTAGGTTTCATGGCCTACAGTGCGGGTGCTTCAGTTGATGATGTGGTATCTGGTGGTATTGGTTTAGCTTTTATCGCTTTCCCTAAAATCATTTCAAGCATGGGGGCTGGCGGAGACTTATTTGGCTTCTTGTTCTTTGCATCTTTAACAGTTGCAGGGATTACATCCATGGTCAGTATTCTTCAAGTTCCAATCGCAGGTTTTCAAGACAAGTTAGGATGGTCTCGTAAGAAGGCTGTGACAATTATTGCAGGTGGTTCAGCAATTGTTTCAACTTTATTGTTCTCAACTCACAGCGCGATTACCTTTGTCGATATTATCGATTACTTTGCCAATAATATTGGTATTGTCGCGGGTGGCTTATTATCAATTGTATTGGTGTCATGGTTCCGTCGACCATTGTTAAAGCAACTTCAAGAGCATGTAAATCAATATTCTAGTATTAAGCTAGGTGTTGGTTGGAACTTCATGTTGACGATAGTCACGCCAATTTCATTGTTAGCTGCGTTATTGCTAACTTTGAACTCAATATTTACTGAAGGTTATGGCGGTTATCCAATTGAGATTCTATTGCCAATTGGTGGCGGTGTAGTTGCAATCTTTGTATTCTGTGCGGTTGTTTTTAGTCGTCTAAAAGACAATGGACCTGAGGAGAAATAAGATGAATACTTCTGCTTTAATGATGCTTATTATCTCAACAGTGCTGTTATGGGGTGGTCTTATTTTAGCCATGATTCATTTGGCAAAAAACCCAGATGAGCTTGAAGATTAAACTACTTCAGATCAATATTAAAAAAGCCATGACACGAGTCATGGCTTTTTTATATGTCGGTAAATTAGAAATAAACTATCTTAAAAAATAGCATTAAATCTTTTGAATTAAACAATAATAGAATCCATCACCATGACCTTGTTGTGGCAATAACTGACGGCCGTGGATTTGTTCAATTCCCCAATTTACATTTAATTTGATTTCTTGAGCATCTGCATGCGTGTTGAAGAAATCAATCATTTGGTGTTCATTTTCAGCTTTCAAAATCGAGCAGGTAATATAAAGCATTGATCCGCCAACTTTGAGTTGTAGCCACATGTGATTCAGAATTTGTTTTTGAAGTTCAACCGTTTGTTGAATATCGGTAGATTGGCGAAGTAAACGAATATCTGGATGACGTCGTACAACTCCAATAGCAGAACACGGTGCATCAAGAATAATACAGTCAGCCTGTTCAGGTGCAGACCATACCGTAGCATCAGCAGTGAGTATTTCCACTGGAGCATACTGATTAAGTGCAAGACGCTCTAAGTTTTCACTTACGCGGCTTAAACGCTTTGTGTCGTGATCGATCGAATACAGCTTTTTAGGACGATAACACTCTAAAATATGTGCTGTTTTTCCACCTGGGGCCGCACATGCATCAATTACGATTTTATCATCAAGATTTGGCAACAAGGTCGCGCAAAGTTGAGCATGTTCATCCTGAACAGAAAAACCACCTTCTTCAAAGCCAGGGAGGTGAGGAATATGCACGGATTGATCTAAGATAATGCCGACATCGGACCATTCACATGGATGAGCATCAATCCCTTCTTCATCAAGAATATCTAAATATTCCTCACGGCTTACCTGTCGTTCATTTACACGTAGTGTCAAAGGCGCAGCCAGTTTAAGCTCAGCTGAAAGCATTTCAAGATACTCTGGCCAATCTTTTTTCAAACGCTTAAATAGCCAACTAGGTAAACCATGGGCTTGGTCTAATGCTTCGCCGAATTCTTCAGTTTCACGTGAAACACGACGTAGAATCGCATTCACGACGCCACTTAAAGCCTCAAAACCAAGTTGTTTGGTGGCTGTTACCGTTTCTGAGATAGCCGCATGTGCTGGAATACGCGTGCAAAGCAGTTGATATAAACCTAAATATAGGCAGCTTTCAACGGTTTCATTGTTGAGCGGTTTAGTCAAAAGAGGGAGAGTAATTGCTTTAAGTGCATGCCATTGGCGTAAAGTGCCTAAAGTCAATTCATGAAATAAGGCCCGATCACGCTCACCAACCAATGAAAGATGTTGGGAAAGAACAGAGGTGAGGGATTGCCCATTCTGAACGGCTAGTAATGTTTTAATCACATGTCCGCGTAAATTTAAATGAGAAGATTGTTGGCTCATGCGAAGATCTGTCCTGGCTGCAATTTTTGACTTTGTAGAATTTGTGCAGCATTGAGCGCTTTACCGCCTGGCCACTGAAGTTGAGTGAGGCAAATCACTTGATGATCACCACACACAACGTGAACACCATCCTGATCGACAGCGATGATTTCACCGATTTGTTGAGTTGATGGAGTGAGTGAAGAAAGTTTCGAATTCCAAATACGTAAATTGTTGGTTTCATCAATAGGAGTGAAAGCTACGGGCCAAGGATTGAAAGCACGGATATTTCGATCAATCGTCACAGCATCATTTGCCCAGTTAATTTGAGCTTCAGCCTTCGACAGTTTATGTGCATACACTGTAAGTGATTCATCTTGAACTTCACGTGTATCTAAATAATGCTTTAAAGTGTCTTCACTTTCTAAAACAGCGAGAGTGGCTTCAGCCCCTTGTTGAGCCAGTTTATCATGTAAGGTTGCGGAAGTATCTTCAGCCGTAATAGGACAGATCGTTTTAAACATCATATCACCAGTGTCTAGACCAGCTGCCATTTTCATGATCGTAATACCTGTTTCAGTATCACCTGTCGCGATAGCACGTTGAATAGGGGCTGCACCTCGCCAGCGAGGCAATAAGGAACCATGAATATTCAAGCAGCCGTATTTAGGTGTATCCAAAACGACTTGAGGCAAGATTAAACCGTATGCTGCGACCACCATCACATCAGCATTGAAAGACTTGAGTTCAGCTTGAGCAGCCAAACCGTCCTCAGTCGACGATTTAAAATGTAAAGGTTGGTAAACAGGAATATTGTGCTCAAGCGCCAATTGCTTTACCGCTGACGCTGTCAGTTTTTGTCCACGTCCTGCTTTACGGTCTGGCTGCGTATACACAGCAACAATTTCATGAGAAGTCTTTAGCAAAGCTGCTAATGCACTCGCTGCAAATTCAGGGGTTCCCGCAAAGATGATTTTCACTCAGACACTTCCAAAACAATATAAAGAACATTATATGCCAAAAGCGATTTTCGCCCAAATAAGGTCGTAATTTGAAACGTTTTCATGTGCATTTTGTGCTTAAGGTGTGATTAATAAAATTTATGTATTTTTAAAAAAAGATTCATGAAAGTTTTGTATTACGATTTCAGATAAGGGTTTATAGTAGATCACATCTCTTACATCGATTTAGATCGTTGAGGGCAAATCAGACCTATACGAACAATTGCAAGCAATGGTTAACTGTTAATCAGAAAGCTGTCATAATAGAAGTAAGGTTCAACTGATTTAGCCTTATATTTCAGTATCATTTAGCCAGATTGAATATATATTCATCGAGCTCAGCTTAAGTTGGAAATAAAAATGCCTGACTATCGTTCGAAAACATCAACACACGGAAGAAATATGGCGGGTGCACGTGGCTTATGGCGTGCAACTGGAATGAAAGACGAAGATTTTGGCAAACCAATTATTGCAGTAGTCAACTCATTCACACAATTCGTACCGGGTCATGTGCATCTTAAAGACTTAGGTCAGCTTGTTGCACGTCAGATTGAACAAGCGGGTGGTGTAGCTAAAGAATTTAATACAATCGCAGTAGACGACGGTATTGCAATGGGTCACGACGGAATGTTGTATTCATTACCATCGCGTGACTTGATTGCTGACTCAGTCGAATACATGGTCAATGCACACTGTGCAGATGCAATGGTTTGTATCTCGAACTGTGACAAAATCACACCAGGGATGTTGATGGCGGCAATGCGCTTAAACATTCCTGTAGTGTTTGTTTCAGGCGGCCCGATGGAAGCTGGTAAAGTCCAAATTCGTGGTGGTGAACAAGCGATTGACCTTGTGGATGCCATGATTGTTGCTGCAGATGACAACTACACAGATGAAGAAGTAAAAGCATACGAACGTTCTGCATGTCCAACTTGTGGTTCATGTTCAGGGATGTTTACTGCAAACTCAATGAATTGTTTGACAGAAGCATTAGGTTTATCATTACCGGGTAATGGTTCAACACTTGCAACGCATGCCAACCGTAAAAAACTATTTGAGCGTGCGGGTCAGTTGATTGTTGAAATCACAAAACGCCATTACGAACAAAATGATTACAGCGTATTACCACGCAACATTGCCCCTAAAGCTGCTTATGAAAATGCCATGACTTTAGATATCGCGATGGGTGGTTCTACCAATACAGTACTTCACTTATTAGCGGCTGCGCATGAAGCAGAAGTTGATTTTACAATGGACGATATCGATCGTTTATCACGTAAAGTGCCTGTACTGTGTAAAGTTGCACCTGCGGTTAAAAATGTTCACATGGAAGATGTCCACCGTGCAGGCGGTATCATGTCGATCCTTGGCGAACTAGACCGTGCAGGTTTGTTAGATACTTCTGTACCAACCGTACACGAAAAAACATTAAAAGACGCTTTAGATAAGTGGGACATTATTCGTACTGAAAATGAAGAGGTATATAACTTCTATAAATCAGCACCGGGCGGTGTACCAACACAAACAGCATTCTCACAAGACCGTTACTACACACGTCTTGATGGTGACCGTGAGAAGGGTGTGATTCGTAATGCAGAACGTGCATTCTCTAAAGACGGTGGTTTAGCAGTCCTTTACGGTAACATCGCACTTGATGGTTGTATCGTAAAAACTGCGGGTGTAGATGATTCTATCCTTAAATTCAACGGTACAGCACGCGTATTTGAAAGCCAAGATGATGCAGTAGAAGCAATCTTAGGTGGCAAAATCGTTGCAGGTGATGTGGTGTTAATTCGCTACGAAGGCCCACAAGGTGGTCCGGGTATGCAGGAAATGTTGTACCCAACAAGTTACTTAAAATCTAAAGGTTTAGGTAAAGATTGTGCGCTTGTAACTGATGGTCGTTTCTCAGGTGGTTCATCAGGTCTTTCGATTGGTCACGTATCTCCAGAAGCAGCTGAAGGCGGTACAATTGCTTTAGTTGAAGATGGCGACCGTATCGAAATTGATATTCCAAACCGTACGATTCACTTAGCAGTTGCTGATGATGTATTGGCAGCGCGCCGTGAAGTGCAAGAAGCTAAAGGTTGGAAGCCTGCGAAAGAGCGTCCACGTAAAGTATCTAAAGCACTTAAAGCGTATGCAATGCATGCAACAAGTGCTGCAAAAGGTGCAGTACGCGATATCTAATCTGCTTATAAACTAGATCAATCATGATTCAAAAGCATCCTTCGGGATGCTTTTTTAATTACGAAATGTTTGAATTTCATCTGAAAGCGTCAATTACATTAATGACAATATTTGATAGAAAGGTCATAAATATTGATCAATTCTCTTTGTCTTGATATAAGTTTTGCTCGCGTTCAAACTTTTTTAGTTTTAGAAAAAGTGATGAATTCGATACTTTGAGCACATAATTTACCAGTAAAATCATCTGAGGCACATCTCATGTCATTGTTACGCCGTTGGTTTGATCCGCTACGATCGAGTTGGTTTTATCAGAAACCAAATCGTCAAGAGGTCTTGTCAACTGAGCAGGGTTTAACGATCTATCTTCGTTTAGATGATGTGTATAGTTATCTTGCAGTCCAGCAATTGGCACAATTAAATGACATTTTAAAAGATGAAATTAAGCCTTTAAAAATTGTTATCTCAGATACTGGTGCTGAAGCTCCAAATGATATGAGTCCTGAAGAGTGGCAAGATTACAGTCTACGTGATGCCCAAATTTTAGCGTACCAGCATCGTTTCGGATTCGATAATGAAAAGCCTGAAATACCAAGTGCTGAAGCGATTCAACAGGCAGAAACGATTTTACGAAATACCCCATTAACAGGTGAAAATTTTCTCTATTTATTGGAAGATGTCTTCCATATGTTGTGGCAACAGCAGTATGGAAAATTACGTACTTTGTATGTCATGGCTAGTCGACATCGAAAAGAACAACAAATCGCTGAGCGAACTTTTGATCACACGCCAGTTTTAGCAAGTTTTTTTGAGCTCGGTAATCGTCGGTATCATGCGGTAGATGATTTATTAAGATTGACCCGCCGTTTAAAACAACAAAGACTCTTGACCGGTAATCCTATTTTTCTCATCAATCATATTGAGTGGCGGGAACACCTAATGAATGATGCTGAAGAATTATCTGAGATTCAGGCGATGAATCCTGAGTTAGACCTCTATATTGCATTAGAAGATCCGATCTCTTGGTTATTATTAGCTTATATTAAAGAGGAACTTGCCGATTATTACGATATCCAACTTACCGTTTATCCATTGCAATATCAGGGACGAGATTTATTTGATTGGAGTTTGGCAACGCGTTTATCTAAACGAACAGAAGTAAAATTTACGCCGTTTTGCCGACCGACTCAGCAGGCGACATATGAAATAGCACGATTGTTTTACAGTGTGCCTGAGGATCAACGTCTTGATGCAATGTATGAAATCTTGCAGGCTGTATGGAGTAAAGGTAAAGATCTATCGTATCGACCTCATATTCAAGCCTTAAAACAGAGCTTGAATATTACGACGCTCACTGAAGAGTCGATCAGTCAAAAGCTGGAAGAAAATCAATTACTCTGTGAGATGAAATCACAACCTGATTTACCAGTGCTTGAGCTTCGTATCGATGGTAAGAGTTATGTGTTTAATAGCTTATATCGTGTATGGATGATTGAAAGTATTTTCAGTAATGTGTTAGAACAAAAGTACAAAAGTGAAAATGAATCTGAACACAGGGATACCGAATCAATTGAAAATCAATAAAGAAAAATGCGAAACCCTTCAGCAAGCTCGAGCACAAATAGATTCAATTGATCAAGCCATAACAGAATTAATTGGTTTACGCCAATATTACGTAGATCAGGCAGTTCGTTTTAAAAGAACTATACAAGATGTACAGTCACCTGAACGTGTTGAAATAGTGATTGAAAAAATACGTGAATTGGCTACAAAGAATGGTGTGGATCCATTACTGATGGAAAAAATATATCGAGAGATGATTCAACACTTTATTCAAAGAGAGTTAAAAGAAATACGACCATAACAGTCGGAATTCTTAATAAGAATGAGGAAATTAGTTTCCTCTTTTATTCATTGAAATTTACAAAATATATAGCCGATTTGTGAACTGGTTCAACAAAGCTTAGTGTTACAAAAAATAATATTAAGTTAACATTTGGATACATCACTTTTTAGACTGACGGTCGAAGGCGCTATGGATACCCAGTTACAATTAGAAAAAATAGTCAAGGATCTTGAAAACTATAAAGTAGCCATTGATGCACATTCAATTGTAGCCATAACAGATGCACGTGGCGTCATTACTCATGTCAATGAGAAGTTTTGTAATATCTCACAGTATTCTTATGAAGAGCTGGTCGGATCAACACATAAAATTATTAATTCAGGCTATCACCCGAGAAGTTTTTTTAAATATATGTGGAAAGCCATTTCGAGTGGAGAAATTTGGAAAGGCGAAATTTGTAACCGAGCTAAAAATGGTTCTTTATATTGGGTTGAAACCACGATTGTGCCGCTTAAAGATAATAATGGCGTTTTACAAAACTATATCTCCATTCGAACTGATATCACACAGCTAAAAAATTCCGAAGACCATGCACGTTATATGGCATTACATGATGAATTAACGGGATTGCCTAACCGCCGTTTTATGCAAGAACGCATGTTGGAGGTGATTGAATCATGTAAACAAAATGGTACACATAGTGCACTCATGATGTTGGATTTGGATAACTTCAAAAATATTAATGACACGTTAGGACACGATCGTGGAGATGACCTACTCAAAATGGTCTCGGTGCGCCTTATGGAGTGTGTGGCACAGCAGAATGCAATTGTCCGTCTTGGTGGAGACGAGTTTTTAATTATTCTTTCAGATTTAGATCCAGATGAAACGATTGCTAATCAAGCAGTGATGCAAATCGCTGATAAAGTTCGTGCTGCATTAAATGAGCCTTTCGTATTAAAGGATAATAAAATCCATACTAGCTCTAGTATCGGAATTTTTATTTTCCGTAATTCAAAATTGCCAAAAAATGAGTTGCTTAAGTACGCCGACATGGCGCTGTATCAAGCTAAAGAAAATGGTAAAAATTGCATATGTGTTTTTGATCCTGAAATGGAACAAAGTGTTATTGCTAAAGCTGCTTTATTAAATGATTTAAGATTAGCTTTATTACGAGATGAGTTCCAACTTTATTATCAGATTTTAGTAAATCGTGAAGAGGAAGTGATTGGGTATGAGGCCTTGCTACGTTGGAGTCATCCTGAACACGGTTTGATTTTACCAGGTCGATTTATTGAAGAAGTGGAGAAAACTGATCTCATACATGATGTTGGTAATCGTGTATTAGTATTAGCATGCCAACAGTTAAAAGATTGGAGCCAATACCCAGAATCTTCAAACTGGACGATTTCAGTCAATATTAGTGTCGAACAATTCCGTAAGACTGACTTTGATAAAAATGTGCTTCGGATTATTGATGAAGCAGGAATTGATCCAACATTATTACGTTTAGAACTTACTGAAAGTATGTTCTATACCGATATGCATAACTCAATTGAGAAAATGAAAAAGCTCATCGAGCGTGGATTAAGATTCTCTATGGATGATTTTGGAACAGGATATTCTTCATTGAATTACCTCAAAATGCTTCCACTGGATCAACTCAAAATTGATCGTTCATTTGTAGAAAATATTGTCGGTAATCCACGCGATATTGCTATTGTGAAAACGATTATTGATTTAGCACAAATTCTCGATCTGAATGTGGTGGCAGAGGGTGTAGAAACTGAAGAGCAGTTCCAAGTTCTGAAAGAAAATGGCTGTAATACGTTTCAAGGCTATTATTTTGGTCGACCTCAACCGATTGAAAAAAATCTTAAAATACTTAATTAGAATAAAAAATTAAAAAAGAGAGCATTAAGCTCTCTTTTTTTATATGCGATAGATTTTTAGTTAGACTTTCCACCTAAGCTAAAGAACCAATTCAGGAATAATGCAGCAAAGGTAGCCGTTCCAATACCACCTAAATTGAAGCTACCAAATTGAAGCGCAAAGTCACCAGTACCTAAGATCAGCGTGATCGCAGCAATCATGAGGTTTTTATTTTTAGAGAAATCGACACGATGTTCGATCCAAATTTTAGCACCAGCTATGGTAATTAAACCAAACACCACAATTGATGCACCTGCAAGAATCGCAGTTGGAATGGTTTGAATAATTGCACCAAATTTTGGTGATAAGCCAAGGAAAATTGCGAATACACCTGCGATGGCGAAAATAATCGTGGAATAGACACGTGTCACAGCCATCACGCCAATATTTTCCCCATAAGTGGTCATGCCTGGAGCACCTACACCACCGGCTAATGATGTTGCAACACCATCGGCTACAAACGCTTTACCAATATGTGGGTCTAGATTTTCACCAGTCATGGCAGAGACTGCTTTGATGTGACCTAAGTTTTCAGCCACTAAAATTAAAGCTACAGGAGCAATGATGAGCATCGCGTCCGTACTCAACTCAGGAGCATGAAAGTTAGGCAGACCAAACCATGCAGCTTGTGTAATCGGCGTGAAGTTAATTGGAGTACCGTAACCCATGATATTCGTAATAACAAAGTATACGATATAAGACAGCACCAAACCCACAAGTAAAAGTAGGCGTTGTAGCATCCCTTTGGTGAATACTGCAATTGAAGCCATACACATGACAGTAATCAATGCCATCCACATATTAAATGGATTACCCGCGACACTTTTTACCGTTACCGGTGCAAGATGCAGACCGATGATCATGACCACAGAACCTGTTACGACAGGAGGCATGAGCTTTTCAATCCATCGAGTACCTGTTGCCATCACCAGAAAACCAATTAAGGCATAAAGGACACCACAGGCAATAATTCCCCCAGCAGCTAATGCAATATTCGCATTTGCTCCAGCACCGGCATAGCCCGTTGCCGCGATGACTACACCAATAAAAGCAAAGCTTGAGCCTAAATAACTGGGCACTCGACCGCCAGTGATGAGGAAAAATAACAGGGTACAAATACCTGACATTAATATAGCAAGATTAGGATCAAAACCCATTAATAATGGTGCTAAAACTGTCGCACCAAACATGGCAAAAGCATGTTGAATGCCAAGAACTACACTTTGCGCAGGAGGTAAATATTCGGTCGTGCCAACAGGACGCGTATCAATATCATCCGTGAAGGGACGCCATTTAGGAAACCAACTGGTCATAAAGTGAGCACTCAATAGTTAAATTGTGCACATCATACGCCTGTTTTATGAGAAATCATCTGTTTCTTGAAAAATTATTAAAACTAATGGTCTGACTTTTATTGAATTTTTACCCATCGGTAAAAAAAATATGTTTTAAAAATAAAGTAAAATCAGCCTATTGCAATTCAGCTATATCAAAAAAATCTATATCCATATTGAGTAAAAAATTTATAGGTGCTTTGTTGTTATTACTGAAAATTAGAATAAAGTCTTTAAATTGCTCAAGCCCATAAAGGTACTTGAGCATAGACAGTCGTGAAATCAACCCGTATTACGTAATCCAGCAGCAATACCTGCAATACTTACCATTAATGCATGGTCAACCTCAGTTTGTTCGACAGTTCGTTCAGCTAAATATTCGCGACGTCTTTTCATGAGTTCTGCTTGTAACAGGTGTAATGGAAGAAGATAGGGTTTACGAATCTTCATGGCTTGATCAAGAACTTCATTAGAACTGAGTAATTTAGATTCACCTTTCATTGCCAATAAAGTTTGTACTGCGTCATGTAAGCGTTGGCGTAGTTCCGCACCCAATACTTTAAGATTTTCATCTTGGGTGAGATGAGATTCATAATACAATGCGACATTGCTATCTGATTTAGATAGCACCATCTCCAACATATCAATTAAAGTTTGGAAATAAGGCCATTGTTCTAACATTTCATCTAGCTCAGCTTTGTGACCTTCTGAAATGACTTGATTGATGGCTGCACCAGTACCTAACCATGCTGGAAGCATTAATCGAATTTGAGTCCATGCAAATACCCATGGAATTGCACGTAAGGATTCAATACCACCGCTGATTTTTCGTTTCGCTGGTCTTGAACCCAAAGGTAGCATCTGTAATTCAAGCTCTGGCGTCACGGTTCTTAAGTATTGGACAAAATGAGGATTTTCGCGGACTGTTTGACGGTAAACATTCACAGAGAGTTCCGTCATTTTGTGCATCAACTCGCGCCATGCTGCCTTGGGTTCTGGTGGTGGGAGTAAAGTCGCTTCTAAGGTAGCTGCGGTATAAATTTCTAAATTTTGCAGTGCGATTTCTTCTAATCCAAATTTGAATCGGATCATTTCGCCTTGTTCGGTCACACGGATTGCACCTGAGATTGAGCCAGGTGGTTGTGAAAATAGTGCTTGTTGGGTTGGAGCACCACCACGACTAATTGAGCCACCACGACCATGGAACAAAGTGAGTTGTATACCATGTTGTTTGGCAATAGCTGTTAACTCTTCTTGTGCACGGTACTGAGCCCAATTCGCAGACATGAAACCTGCATCTTTTGCTGAGTCAGAGTAACCAATCATGACCTCGTGCTTGTTTTGAATATGTTGTTTGTACCAATGCATACTGAATAAAGTATTCATGGTCGAAGCTGCGCCATCTAAATCTTTTAACGTTTCAAATAATGGAACTACACGCAGAGGTTGCTTAATACCTGCTTCTTTTTGGAGTAATAGAACCGCCAAAACGTCACTTGGATATTCTGCCATTGAAATAATATAAGCACCTAGACTTTCAGCAGGTTGTTCTGCCAAAGTTCGCATGGTAGCGAATACTTCTTGAACATCAGGATGCTCAATAAGACTTTGAGCAGATTCATTAAGATGTTTAGGAAGTAAAGGGCGTTTGCTTTGCAGTTCTTGTAATAAGAAGTTTTGACGGGCTTGTTCAGTCCATGTCTCAAAATTGCCAAGTCCAAGATACTCAGTAATCGCTGAAATTGCTTGACGATGACGACCTGACTCTTGGCGAATATCTAGTTTTAATAACTCAATACCGAAACAATTCACGCGATAAATAAAATCGAGTAACTTTCCTTGAGCGATACCAGAAAGGTTTGAATCGACTAATGAGCGATAACATAACAATAATGGCTGCAACAACTCATCTTTGTGATGAATAATCTGGCTACGATCCACATCAGAATGTTGACCTTGTAATTTTGCAGTGAGCCATTCTCTTGTAATTTTTAAGCGTTCACGTGTTGTTCTTAAATATTCACGATAAGGCTCTGGATGAGGCTGACCTAAGGCAGTCTTTAGTTCATCACTGCACGCCTGAACAGAAAGCTCCCAACGTAAATCTTCAATATCTCGGAGGTAGAGATCCGCGGCTTTCCATCGAGATAACCATAAAACTTCTTGAGTCACTTTGTGTGTGACATTTGGGTTTCCATCTCGGTCACCACCCATCCAAGATGCAAACCGCACAGGTGCAATATCTAAAGGTAAAGCTTGAGAACAATGCTCTTGAACCAATTGATTCAATTCACGGACAAACTTAGGAATAGCGTTCCATAAAGTTTGCTCAATGGTAGTAAAACCCCATTTTGCTTCATCAATTGGGGTTGGACGATGTTGGCGAATTTCATCGGTTTGCCATGCTGAACAAACCAATTGTTTTAATTCAGAAAGAACTTGAGCGCGCTGTTTGGGGGTCAGCTTTTGCTGATCAAACTTAGATAAACACTCGTTGATCCCATCATATTTTTGGATCAAGGTGCGACGACTAACTTCCGTAGGATGTGCGGTGAGTACAAGCTCAATATTTAGCTCACAAATTTGTTGATAAAGGGTTTCCGCTGAAATCAGCTGTTGTTGAAATTTTTCAAAAAGGGGAATAAGGACATTTGCTGCAGCACCGTTTTCATCAAACTCATTTTGGCGACGGCTACGTACCACATGATATTGTTCTGCAATATTGGCAAAGTTCAGAAAATGTGAAAAAGCGCGTGTCAGTGGAAGAATCTCATCATCTTTTAAACTTAAAAATAAACTTTCTAATTGTTTTTCAGCTTCGCTATCACCATCACGTGCACCTTTCGCGAGTGCACGAATTTGTTCAACTTGATTAAACAAATCTTGTCCAGCTTGTTCTTTTAAAGTCTCTCCTAAAAGATTACCGAGTAAGCGTACGTCTTCACGTAATGGAGCATCAATTTGTTGAATCATTTTTTTCTCCTTTTCTTGTTCTTTTGACTATACCGCTTATTCATGACATGCCAAGCGATTGCAAAATAATTTAAAGAAAATTAGGTGAAAAATACGCCATTTAAGAATGGAGAGAGCTATTTTTTGTATTTCAGCATAAATAATTCGATGGCTTGATGAATAATTTCATCACATTCTGCTTCACTGGGAACCTGACGAACACCTAACAATACTTCATGATGTCGATGCCCTAAGAGTAAAGAAAGGAGCAAATGTGTTTGCTTTTCAGCATCATCTTTCTGGATAAATCCGTGCTCAATCGCTTGAGCAAAAAAATCAGTCCAAACCACAAATAACCGCTTATGAGATGCATTATAAAAAGGTTCAGCCAAAGGATTTTGCTCTGCTGCCAATTCTAATAATAAATGCTCAAGCTTAATGGCTTCAGGAAGATTGACAATTTGCAGCGCTAAACTACATACCTGATAGAAGTCTTCTAAAAAATTGGATTCAGGGTGTAATTGGATTCGCCGAGCATTGATTGATTCTTCGCACGTTTCTGCAATTGCATAAGTAAATAACGATTCTTTATCTTGAAAATGGTTATACACCGTCAGTTTAGTCACGCCAGCTTCTTTGGCAATTTGATTCATGCTTGAACCATGAAAGCCCTGTTTTAGAAACAAACGTTTAGCTGCCTCTAATATTTGTTTCTTTTTAACTAAATCCTTAGGACGTCCAATATTCATTTGCACAAAAAAATCCAAAAAAAACAGTTTAGGTCATACCTTGAAAAATGATTTTTAATTACTGTACCATGCGGTATATTAATTAAAAAATAATCAAATTAATATCCCTAATTTGATTTGCCTAAAAATTGACATAAGAGCAGTGCACATGAGTCCTCAAAAATTTGCCACATACAGTTTAATGCTCATTTGTAGCGTGATACTTACCGCGTGTAGTAAGGATAAACCCACAGAGGAACAAATTCCATTTGTGATGGTTGCCCAGCCGAATACGTCCCAAGATGAACTGAAAAGTTATGCAGGAGAAGTTCAGGCGAGACAGCAAACGGCATTGGCTTTCCGTGTTGGAGGACAAATTACTGAACGCTATGTTGATGTTGGGGATCGAGTCAAAGTTGGGCAAGTCTTAGCAAAATTAGATGTGAAAGATGCTCAACTGCAGTTAAATGCTTCAAAAGCTCAGTTAGAAAGCGCGCAATCTGCAGCCAAAATTGCCGAAGAAGAATACAAACGCTTTAAGCAGTTATTACCTATTAATGCGGTGAGTCGTTCGCAATATGATGCCGTAGAAAATCAATATAAATCGGCCATGTCCAATTTAAAACAAGCACAATCAAATTATGCAGTGAGTAGTAATCAGACGGGATATAACCAACTCATTGCCAATAAAAATGGCGTCATCACTGAGCGTAGTATTGAAGTTGGTCAAGTGATCGCTGCAGGGCAGGCAGCATATCAACTGGCGATAGATGGTGATCGTGAAGTGGTGATTGGTGTCCCAGAGCAAGCAGTATCAGAAATTAAAACAGGTCAAAAAGCTTGGGTTACGCTATGGTCAAAACCAGAGGAGCGTTTCGCCGCATATGTGCGTGAAATTTCACCTGCTGCCGACCAATCTAGAACATTTAGTGTCAAAGTTGCTTTGACTGAAGGGCGTTCAGCAATTCAACTTGGACAAAGTGCGCGAGTATTTTTTTCAAATACCAGTTCAAATGTGATTAATGTTCCTTTGACCAGTGTATCTGCAACAGAAGATCAGCCTTATGTTTGGGTTGTGAATCCAGATCACAGTATCCGTAAGGTGAATGTTCAAATAGGTGCTTATGGTCGTGATACGGTACCTGTGACCCAAGGTTTAAAAGCTTCTGATTGGATCGTGGTTGGCGGGGTACACTTACTGCGAGATAAACAAAAAATTAATCCGATTGACCGTCAAAACCGTGCAGTAAATGTAAAAGCAGGACAAGTTGGAGCGAAAATATGAACTTTAACTTGTCAGAATGGGCGTTAAAAAATAAGGGACTGATCCTTTATTTCATGATTTTGATGGGAATATTGGGTGTTTATTCCTACTCAAAACTATCACAAAGTGAAGACCCTCCATTTAGTTTCAAAGTAATGGTCGTTCAAACCTATTGGCCAGGTGCGACAGCGGAAGAAGTTTCATTACAAGTAACTGATCGCATTGAAAAAGAATTAATGAGTACGGGGCTCTATGATCGTATTGCAGCCTATTCTCGTCCTGGTGAATCAATGGTGACCTTTGTTGCCAAAGACTCGCTGCGTTCCCATGAATTACCGAATGTTTGGTATCAGGTTAGAAAAAAAATTGGAGATATCAAACACCAACTTCCTAGCGGTGTTCAAGGTCCATTCTTTAACGATGAGTTTGGTGACACCTTTGGGAATATTTATGTCTTAACGGGTGATGATTTTGATTATGCCGTGATGAAGGAATATGCCGATCGCTTACAGCTGCAACTACAACGTGTGCAAGATGTCGGAAAGGTTGATTTAGTCGGCTTGCAAGATCAAAAAATTTGGATAGAAATTTCAAATACGAAAACCGCTCAATTGGGTATTCCAGTTTCTGCAATTCAAGAAGCACTACAAAAACAAAATACCATGGCGAGCGCAGGTTTCTTTGAAACAAGCTCAGATCGTATTCAAGTGCGTGTCAGCGGACAATTGAAATCAGTCGAAGATCTCAAGAACATGCCATTACTGGTTGGTGATAAGACCATTCAATTGGGCGATGTGGCTGAAGTTTACCGTGGCTTTAGTGAGCCAGCTCAACCACGTATGCGCTTTATGGGCAAAAATGGTATTGGTATTGCGGTGTCTATGCGTAAGGGTGGTGACATCATTGCGCTAGGGAAAAATCTAGAAAAGACCTTTAATGATCTACAACAAACTTTACCTTTAGGGATGGAACTTAAAAAAGTTTCAGATCAGCCTGTAGCGGTGCAACGCAGTATTCACGAATTTATCAAAGTGCTCGCAGAGGCCGTGATTATTGTCTTATTGGTCAGCTTCTTCTCTTTAGGTTTCCGTACAGGATTAGTGGTCGCTTTCTCTATTCCCTTGGTCTTGGCAATGACGTTCGCAGGCATGAATTTCTTTGATGTTGGACTGCACAAGATTTCTTTAGGCGCATTAATCTTAGCACTTGGACTTTTGGTCGATGACGCCATCATTGCAGTTGAAATGATGGCCATTAAAATGGAACAAGGATATAGCAGATTAAAAGCCGCAGGTTTTGCTTGGAAGTCGACCGCATTTCCAATGTTAACGGGGACGCTGATCACTGCAGCTGGATTCTTGCCGATTGCCACTGCTGCGTCGAGCACAGGTGAATATACTCGCTCAATCTTCCAAGTTGTAACCATTGCTTTAGTGGTGTCATGGTTTGCAGCGGTACTGTTTGTTCCTTATTTAGGTGACAAATTACTGCCTGATTTTAATCAAATGAATCAGAAAGCCCCGTGGTATCAACGCTTATGGGCAAGATTACGTCAACAACCAGAGCCACAACCCGTCGTTCAACACCATGGTGAGCATCACGATCCATATCAAACCAAGACGTATCAAAAATTTAGATCTTGGGTTGAGTTATGTATTACTTATCGTAAAACCGTTATTGCTGCGACGGTTGCAATATTTGTCTTGTCAATTTTGATGTTCAAACTTGTTCCACAACAATTTTTCCCACCATCAAACCGTGCTGAAATTTTAGTAGATCTAAAACTAGAGGAAGGCGCTTCACTAACAGCGACAGAAAATGCGGTTAAAAAAGTAGAAAAATTCTTGTCGACTCAAAAAGGGATCGATAATTACGTCGCTTATGTTGGTACAGGTTCTCCACGTTTCTATTTGCCTCTTGATCAACAATTACCTCAGGCGAGTTTTGCACAATTTGTGGTTTTGGCTTCCTCATTAGATGAGAGAGATGAGATTCGCAAGAATCTGAGTGAAGAAATTAGCAAGTTATTGCCTGAGGTACGGACGCGTGTATCGCTATTGGAAAATGGACCACCAGTCGGTTATCCAATTCAATACCGTGTTTCTGGTGAAGATTTAAATACTGTTCGCCAACGAGCACAATTAGTGTCACAAGCAATCAGTGAAAATCCAAATACCACCAATGTTCATTTAGATTGGGGTGAGCCGAGTAAAATTATTTCACTTGAAATTGATCAAGATCGAGCGCGTCAGTTAGGCGTATCTAGCTTAGATTTGGCGAATTTCTTAAATAGTTCAATTACGGGTGCTGCGATTAATCAGTATCGTGAGAAACGGGAGTTGATTGATATTCGTTTACGTGGCGATCAAGCGGAACGTGTTGATGTGGCATCGTTACAAAGTCTCGCTGTACCGACGAGTCAGGGTACAACAGTTCCATTGGCACAGATTGCGAATATCCAATATAAGTTTGAAGATGGTCTGATTTGGCATCGTAATCGCTTACCGACGATTACTGTGCGCGCAGATATTCGGACTAAACTCCAACCAGCTACTGTGGTTGGTGAATTAACTGAATCTATTGAGAAAATTCGTGCCGAACTTCCAAGTGGTTATCTGGTAGAAGTGGGAGGCACTGTGGAGGAATCTGCACGTGGACAAACTTCAGTAAATGCTGGCATGCCGTTATTTTTGGCTGTGGTCTTTACCTTGCTCATGATTCAGCTCAAGAGTATTTCACGTTCGTTTATTGTTTTCTTGACCGCGCCTTTGGGTTTAATTGGCGTGGTATTGTTCCTGTTGATATTCAATAAGCCTTTCGGATTTGTGGCGATGCTAGGTACCATTGCTTTATCTGGAATGATTATGCGTAATTCGCTTATCTTGATTGATCAGATTGAGCAAGATATCAAAGCGGGTCATTCTCAATGGGAAGCGATTTTAGAAGCGACAGTACGCCGTGCCCGTCCAATTATTTTGACTGCATTGGCTGCTGTGTTGGCGATGATTCCGCTTTCACGCAGTATCTTCTTTGGTCCAATGGCAGTAGCAATTATGGGTGGACTCATTATCGCAACGCTATTAACGCTGTTCTTCTTGCCAGCACTCTATGCGGCGTGGTTTAAAGTGACAAAAGAGTCAAAAACCGCGTAGTTTTATGTGAATACTAGGTGCGAACCATTGAAAAATTCAATATAGTAGTCCCTAGTTTTTAACACAAAATAACACAGTGGGCTGAGTACATAAAAAAACTGAATGTGCACTCGGTTGAGGTATAAAAAAGCATCCATGGGGCGAGACAATTTAACAAGACATCGTCGATTAATTACGATGTCTTATGTATTCATGTTTCTTGCATTGTTCACTGGTATCAGTGCTGCAATCGCCTATTTTTTAGCGCAAAAAGTGGCTCAAGCGCAAGACGCTGAAGTCTGGATCCATGCTCAAGCGTTATGGATTGCACGAAATGTTGTGCTATTCATGATGATGGCTGCATTTGCTGCTCTTTGGTTTATTCCTGCCTGCTTTATCTATTGGGATAGTGTGTTATGGGTAAAAGGGTGTACGGTGATTGGTGTCATTTTTACCACAATTGCATGGCTATTTCTCCTAAATGCATGGCTTAAAGGCTTAGTTAAATATCTCCAGAAAAAAGCCGCTTTTTAAAATAATGATTTAATTTACTTGTAATCTCGGAATATGACCCCAACATATTCCGCAGAGCAGTCATATCAAATTTTTTTGTGGAGCATCGCCAGACATGGCTAAACGTGATTATTATGAGGTTTTAGGGCTTTCTAAAACAGCTAGTGATGATGAAATTAAAAAAGCCTACCGTAAGTTGGCGATGAAATATCATCCAGACCGTAACCCTGATAATGCTGAAGCAGAAGAAAAATTCAAAGAAGCTGCTGAAGCGTATGAAGTTTTATCTGATAGTGAAAAACGCAGCATGTATGACCGCATGGGACATAATGCATTTGAAGGCGGCTTCGGTGGCGGCGGCGGTGGTTTCGGTGGCGGTTTTAGCGCTGAAGACATTTTTAGTCAGTTTGGCGACATTTTCGGTGGTGCGTTTGGTGGTGGCGGTCGCCAACAGCGTCAAAGACGTGGTTCAGACCTACGTTATGTGCTTGAGCTCAGCTTAGAAGAAGCTGTACGTGGCGTAAAGAAAACAATCACTTTTACTGCGCCAGCACCATGTGAAGTGTGTGATGGTAAAGGTTCTAAAAACCCGAATGATGTTGAAACCTGTAAAACTTGTCACGGGGCTGGCCAAGTCCGTATGCAACAAGGTTTCTTCTCAGTTCAGCAAACGTGTAGCACTTGTCGCGGACAAGGTAAGATTATTAAAAATCCTTGTGGCACTTGTCATGGTTCAGGTGTTAAAGATCGTCAACAGACACTTGAAGTTACCATTCCTGCAGGCGTGGATAATGGCGATCGCGTTCGTTTAACTGGAAAAGGTGAAGCGATTCGTGATGGTCAATCAGGTGATCTATACGTAGAAGTTAATGTTCGTGAACATGAAATCTTCCAACGTGATGGCGCGGACTTGTATATGGATGTGCCGATTAGTATCGCTGATGCTGCATTGGGTAAAGAAATTGAGATTCCAACCCTTGATGGTCGTGTGAACTTGAAAGTACCTGAGGGAACACAAACAGGTAAAATGTTCCGTCTACGTGGCAAGGGTGTAAAACCAGTACGCACAAGTATGCAAGGTGATTTACTTTGCCGTATCGTGATTGAAACACCAGTCAACTTAACTGCACGTCAACGTGAACTTTTAAAAGAGTTACAAGAATCTTTAGATGGTGCGGACAGTAAATCTTCACCTAAAAAGAAATCATTCTTCGATCGTTTATTTGACTGATCAGAATGAAATAAAAACCCGACATTATTGTCGGGTTTTTTATTGAGTGATATAAGTTTCAGATATTTAAAGCTAGATAAGTGATACTACCATTAGACAATTTCTTAGTTTATGGGTGTATTCAAGAATTGTTGTAATTCATCTGGTTAAGCCTTTAAGGCCGGAAGTTGAATTTTTAATAGGTTTTATTGGAACTATAATTAAAAAAAGAGGATCTGACGATCCTCATCATGTAATTTTGAAAAAACTAATCCTGAGCATCAATACTCTGACCATTCATACCTATACTGTCTTCGCCCATTAAATATAAATAAGCTGGCATGATTTGTTCAGGCGTTGCCAATACTTTCGGATCTTCATCAGGATATGCTTTAGCACGCATAGCTGTTCGTGTTGCACCAGGATTAATGCAGTTATAACGGATATTTGGATAGACATTTTCTTTTGCAAAAATTTGACTGACCGCTTCAATGGCAATTTTTGAAACTGAGTATGCGCCCCATTTCGCACGTGCTTCACGACCGACACCTGAGCTTGCAAAAACAACAGAGGCATTTTGAGATTTTTCTAATAATGGAAGTAAATGTTGAGTAAGAACAAAAGGTGCTCTTAAATTTACAGCCATTACATCATCCCACACTTCAGCAGGGTAGTGGGCCAATTCAACGCGCTCACCTAAAATCCCAGCATTGTGCAAAATCCCATCTAAACGACCAAATTGTTGGTCAAGCGTTTCCACAAGACGTTCGTAATCATATGCTGTTGCAGTAGAAAGTTGCAGTGGCAAAATTGCAGGTTGAGGAGCACCTAAACTTTCAATTTCGTCATAGATCACTTCTAACTTGTTCAGCGTTCTACCATGAAGAACGACGGTCGCACCATGTAAAGCATAGCTCAACGCTGCTGCGCGTCCAATGCCATCACCTGCACCCGTAATTAAAATTACTTTATCTTTCAATAAATCTGGGCGAGGTTGATATTCTGAATATTTCATGTGCGACCTCCTTCATTGTTCTAATTAAGCTGTTTTTTGGTGAGATTCGATCAATTCGATTAAGTGTTGATGTAATTCTTGTACATCATTCACTATACAATCTGCCTGCCAAGAATCTAAGTCATCTTTGTGTTCTAATGGTAAATATCCGTAAGCAGCCAAAATCGTGTACATATTTGCGCTTCGACCTGCATCAATATCACGTGGATGATCACCAACATAAATGCATTGTTCAGCTGGAACATTAATTTGTTGAGCAGCGAGATACATCGGTTCTGGGTCAGGTTTAGTGTGCTTAACATCTTCTGGGCATACGAGAACGGCACAACGTTCAGTTAAGTTTAAGGCTTGAAGTAGTGCCTCACTCAGCCAACGAGGTTTGTTTGTCACAATTCCCCATGGAATATCGCGTTGTTCCAAGTCCTCAATTAAAGGATACATCCCTGCAAAAAGGTCTGTATCCACAGCAATATCAGCACCATAGATATCTAGAAAGCGCTGACGATGTGCAAGGAAAATAGGATCATCAACCTGTAATTCAGGATAAACCAATTTCACCATCGCCCGAGCCCCCTCGGAGACCTGAGTTCGGATCAGGGCTGCATCTACGATCTCTCGACCTTCTTCACGACACATTGCTTGAATAATACGAATAAAATCCGCAGCAGTATCAATTAAAGTTCCATCTAGGTCGAAAAGTACGGCCTTCATTCATTCACCTCATTATGCGTGTAAACCATATAGTTCACATCAACATTTGGGGCTAACCAATAATGTTTAGTTAATGGATTGTAATGTAAGCCTGTCATATCTTTAAGTTTTAAACCTGCATTACGAATATCATGCGCTAATTCAGAAGGTTTAATAAATTTATGATAGTCATGAGTTCCTTTTTTCAAAAGACGTAATACATACTCTGCACCGATAATCGCAAATAAATATGATTTTGGATTACGGTTAATCGTGGAGAAGAACACATGACCGTGTGGTTTCACCAGTTTTTGGCATGCTTGAATGATTGATGCTGGATCTGGTACGTGTTCCAACATCTCCATACAAGTTACGACATCGTATTGACCAGCTTGTTCTTCAGCCAATTGCTCAACTGGAATTTGACGATATTCGATATTGGTGACATTTTCTTGTTCTGCATGCAGACGTGCGACATTTAATGGTGCTGCGCCCATATCGATACCGAGGACATCGGCACCACGGCGTGCCATACTTTCAGCCAAAATGCCGCCGCCACAGCCCACATCTAGTACTTTCTTGCCACTAAGACCACCTGCATGTTCATCAATCCAATTCAATCGTAGTGGATTGATTTGATGGAGAGGGCGAAACTCAGAGTGTTGATCCCACCATACCGCAGCAAGTGCTTCAAATTTAGCAATTTCTTGTGGGTCAACATTCAGTTGAGTCATTACAGCCACCTTAGCAAAGTTCGTTTTAATGGGTAGAATCTATATCAGATCTTAGTGTATCGCTAATTCCAAAAAAAGCGATAAATCTTGTAAAAAAGTTCACATAATCAAAACGATTTTCTCATATTTGTTTTATAGTGAAACCATATGCTAATCAGAATGATTTAGAGGATAAAAACTTAATGAAAAAGGTGGTTTTTAGTGGCGTTGCCGCTGCGGTGCTGATGGCACTTTCAACTGGTGCAATGGCGAACTTTGTTGAAGGCAAAGATTATACGGTCGTGCAAAACCCTGGAAAGGTTGATGTCGCTGGTAAATTGGAAGTACGTGAATTCTTTTGGTATGGCTGTGGTCATTGCTTTACTTTAGAGCCTCATATGCAATCTTGGTTACGTAAAATTCCAAAAGATGTGAATTTTGTCCGTACACCTGCTGCAATGAACAAAGTATGGGAACAGAATGCACGTGGTTACTACATTTCTGAAGCACTTGGTGTTCGTAAACGTACCCATTTGCCTTTATTCCACGCGATCCATGACAAAGGTCAGCAGATTTTTGACCAAAAATCACAAGCACAATTCTTTACGAAGTATGGTATCCCAGAAGCGAAATTCAATAGTTTATATAATTCTTTCGCAATTACTGCCAAAGTCTCTCAAGCGAATAAATTAGCGCAGCAATATCAATTGACGGGTGTGCCAGCTGTTGTAGTAAATGGGAAATATGTCGTACAAGGTGATAATGGCCGCGTGTTACAAGTGGTCGATTATCTATTGGATAAAGAGCGTAAAGCTAAATAATAGAAAACCCGCATTGAGCGGGTTTTTTTATGCCTCAGTAGTATTCCAATTCAAAATCCCTTTAAAGATTAATCGTATTTGGGTAATGGACTGTTTTTTGAGTACCAGTTTTTGTAATTCAAGCTCCATACCTGAATATTGACGGCCCAAGCTAATCCAAGACATTGCCCATGTGAAACATAAATTAATTAAAATATTCGACAACATTTTTAGGTCACCAGCATGATGAAAATTTTGTACGATTTCGAATTTTTGTAGGTCATTGGCCAAATCAGAATTTAGAAACTCAATTTCACGAGCAATCGCACGTCTTACCACTTCAGAACCCCCCCAGCGCTCTGCGATCATAAAAATCCAAGGTTGGGTATTTAAATCGATGGCTTCAAAAAAAAGTTCCATGCTGGTTTCGGCTTTCGCATCAGGGTGGGCCAAACCTTGACCGAGCTGATGAAGTACGGTTTTCAAATATAACGCGACTTGATCCACCAACTCTTGGCCTAATTCATCCATATCTTGAAAATGTCGATAAAAGGCTGTTGGCACCAAACCAACCTCACGTGCAACTTCACGCAGACTAATACTGCTAAATGAACGGCCAGATGTGCTTAAGCGCAAAGCGGCATCCAGTAAAGCCTGACGACTTTGTTGTTTACGTTCATCGCGTATAGACATCTTAAAACCTGAGAAGTGAAGTCGAGATGAGTCTATCAAAAAAATATAAAAATTAAACGACGAATGTCAGTGAACATGTGTTGACTCAATTTCAAAATCAATATAGTGTACACATGTTCACTATTAGAACACTTGTTCACTCAATTAAATTGAAATACAAAAGAGGAACGTTTGAAATGAGTAGTTATCTGTCATATCGTCCTGAATGGATTCGAGAAGATTTCGTCGATTTTATCGCTGAAAAAATACATCCCACTTTGGCTTGGAAAAAAGTCAAAGCATCGCTCGTGAGTCGTCAGGCACTTAGTCACGATTTCTATGAGATTCATTTATGTCCAAATCACAATTTCGATTTTCAACAGATTGAGGCAGGGCAAAGTGTTTTAGTGACAGTTGTAATTGCAGGCGTGCGTCTACAACGTAGTTATTCGATTGTGGAAATTTCTGCGACAGGTAATCTGGTGATTGCTGTCCGAGCTCAAGGAGTAGTGTCGAATTGTTTAAGCCAATTGGCGATAGGTTCTGTTGTGGAAATTTCTCAAGCGCAAGGTGAATTTACGCTTGAGCCGACTCAACAGCCAATTGTGTTATTGGCGTCGGGGAGTGGCATTACCGCCATTTATGCATTGCTTACGAAGGCTTTAAACACATTATCTGTACCTATCTATTTGATTTATTTCTGTCGAGATGACGCGTTCCACGTGAAACTACAACAGCTCGCTTCAAAACATGATCATTTTAATTATCACTATTTTAATACACGCCAACATAAACAATATCTGACATTGGCGTTGTTAGAGCAGTTAATGCCAAGTTTTAGGCAAGCACAGATTTATGCATGCGGTGCAACTTCGATGATGCAAGCTGTAAATCAAATTTGTCATGAAGAGGGGATCAGCAATCAGCTCAAACAAGAGTTTTTTCAAATCCGTGTAGATGAAGAAATTGAAAAACAATCTGTCACGTTTATCCGCAGTCAGAAATCGTTTGAAGCTCAAAAAAGTTTGTTGGTGAGTGCTGAAGAGGCTGGATTAAGACCCGCTCATGGATGCCGAATGGGTATTTGTAATGCATGTGTCTGTAACAAAGTGAGTGGCGCTACTAAAAATATGCTCACAGGTGAAATTGAACATGAGCCAAATCGACAAATTAAATTATGTATTAGTCAGGCAGTAAGCCCTGTTGTGATTAATTTGTAATTTAACGGTATCGTATAAGACTGGAGAAAAATAATGAATATGTCACTTAATACAACATGGCAATCAAAATCTAAACATCTGACCGCTGAGCAAATTGAAGCATTTGGACAACGCGTTGAGCAGATCCGACTCAGTATTATGAATGATTTGGGTGAACAAGATGCCAAATATATTTATAAGATTCGTAACTTTGTTCGCTATAGCGAGATTGGCTCACGTGCATTGCTGATGTTTGGTGGTTGGATTCCACCTGTTTGGTTGGTAGGTACAGGATTACTGGGCGTGTCCAAAATTGTTGAAAATATGGAGCTTGGACATAATGTGATGCATGGTCAATTTGACTGGTTGAATGATCCTAGTTTAAACGGTGCGACATATGACTGGGACACCATCTCAACAGGCGATGACTGGAAATATACCCATAACTATGTACATCACACCTATACCAATATTGTGGGTATGGATCATGATGTGGGTTATGGTCTACTTCGTGTTTCAGCATCTCAACCGTGGGAACCAAGATTTTTGTTTAATATTCCATTAGCAATTCAATTGATGGTGTTTTTTGAATGGTATGTCGGTGTTCAAAACCTACACTTGGAAGACGCGCTTGTTTATAAAACCAAATCTTGGAAACAAGTGTGGAAAGATGCTGAAAAATTAAGAAAAAAAGTACGACGTCAGGTGGTGAAAGATTATGTCTTTTTCCCGATTATCGCTGGTCCAAATGCGCTTCCTGTCTTCGTAGGCAATGCAGTTGCAAATGTGATTAGAAGTTTATGGTCATCTGCAGTGATTTTTAATGGTCATTTTACTGAAGATACAGAAACATTTGAGATGGATAACACCGAAAATGAAACGCGAGCAGAATGGTATTTACGTCAAATTCGAGGTTCAAGTAACTTTACCGGAACATCATGGCTGCATATTTTGAGTGGTAATTTGAGTCATCAAATCGAGCATCATTTATTCCCTGATATGCCTGCAAATCGCTATGCAGAAGCTGCGCCAAAAATTAAAGCGTTATGTGAGGAATATGGCATTCACTATAATGAAGCAAACTTTATGAAACAATTCTGGAGCGTTTGGGTTCGTTTAGCTAAATGTTCTTTACCAAATGATAAAACAGCTAAAATTTCTCAATCTATAAGAAAATTAAGAGGAATATTTGCTTGAGTACCACTATTTAGTTTAATTCATTAAAGACGTGAAGCATTAATTAAAATTTTAAGCATGGAACGTGAAGAATCAAAAAAAGCCCAATTGGTGATAATTGGGCTTTTAATTACGCATAAGGTAAAATATATTAATTTAACTTTAAACATTGAGATCCATTAATTAAATCTGGATCATTTTTTAAAAGATTTAAATATTCACTTTGCAACACAAAAGTTTTATTCAAAGTTGCATCATATCGTTTTGCTAATTCTTTTCTTTCCAAATGATTCTGATATTTTTTCAAAAATTTATTAATAATACACATTGAATCAATAGCATCCCCCGATATTAACCTGTAACTTGTAATGTCTTTCTTATAGTCTAACCCCCCCATATCATAAGTATTAAAAAGTGATTCAATTTCACTCAAAGCATATAAATATAAGTGATCGTTAACTTCCGAAGGGTTTTCTGAATTTTTATATGCAGCTCTATAAACAAAGCTTGCACTTTCTAAACTACTTGAAATAGCCATAATTTTTGTTTGTACTATTTGTTTATCTAACTCGTCTTCATCAATTGTATTTTTTTTAGCATTAGAGCAAGAAGAAAGAAGCAGAGAGCAAATTAATAGAGAGAAGATCTTTTTCATTAATACGTTCCATCAAATTTTTCAAATTCTTCTTTTCTAGGAGTTCTGTAGCCTTCTGAAACAGCAAAACTATGAGCTTGTTTATTCCATCTTTTTCCAAAAATCATCGTATACAATCTTTCACTAATCATAAAAGGACCACCATTTTTTAGAATTTATCCGACTTTACCGACATATTCTGCTTTTGAAAACATACCATAGCCAGTTGGCGTAAGCTGAATGATTAGAGATCCTTTCTGATTAAAGATATAATAAAATTTATTTTATATCACGACAGTCATCCTGAATTTTTTCATTACCATATATCTTATTTAGTTTTTCTTTCCACTTTAACTGTTTTGTCTCAATCCACGAGTAAATATCACTGTAATCAATTTCTTTAGGAAGATTTTTCTTATATTCTAGTAGAAAGTTTCGCATCCAACACATCTGATTGACCTCAGCAATACTCATTTGCTCTTCAATTTCATATTTATCACCCGATGTCTTTTCAAAACCTTTTATGACTGCTACCTTTTGGATAGTTGATTGTAATAACGCTTGCGTAATAGGCGTTAAATCAGAATTTATAGCATTTTTATATACTAAATAATCTAGATATATCATGCTTCTAGCGCCTATATTTGCATTTTTGATATCATCCTGCTAATTAGCTGAATTTGTACATCCAGAAATTAAACTTACAAAAAATATAAGACTATAATTTTTTAAATTTTTCATACATAACATTTTTAGGATCACCAGGATATACTCTCTGTTCTTTCATAATATCAACCATCTTTGGATGGAAATCTTGATTAAAGACGTTGATAAACATTTTTCTGTTAATTGTTAGCGGTCCAGCATTTTTATTTATTAAAAACATATCACGAGTCGTTTCAATCACATTGATTGAAACTATACTTTCAACTAAGCTAAATATCATTTAAAAAACAAGCCTATCAGAAACTTGAAAAATTAAAAAAATTTTTAATTTTTTTAATAATTTTTTTTAATTCTACGGAAAGGCTAAAAGGGTTGGCATATTCAGATTTTTGACATTGTAATTGGCTACCCAACTTGTGAATTGATATATTTTTTTGATCATGAAGATTGATGCAAAAATCAGTAGCGTATGTTTTATCCATATCAAGAATTAGAGAATAGGGCCCTGATTCTTTAATATCTTTTAATGAAAATAGTAGGCAATTCTCTTCGTAAATAGGAGGAGTTTTAAGTTTTTCAATAACGACCTCTGAAACAGATCTTGCATTATAACCAGGGATACCTAGAGTTATGAGCGCTATGTGATCATCGCGTAACTTGGAATTAGGATTGTTAGTATAAATACATAAAGAGTTTTGTTTTTTTGTCAAATACAGTGGTTCATGTAATTGATGAGCTAAAACATTCGTTGAAAAAAGTAAAATAAAAAAGCTTAATTTGTTCATGCTTTATCTACCAATTGCGATTGTGGTAAATGCTTTTTATCATAAGGATTTAATAGGAATTCTCGTAAAATTCTTTCTACGTAACCTAATAATTTAATACTTTGAATATGATGTCTTCTCTTAGGTACTTTATTTTGCATATAAACAGCATCATGCCAAAATTCAATAATGCGACCTTGTTGCTCTAGGTTAAATTCATTAAATTTTCGGTCTGTATGTTTACCAGCTAAATCAGTAAAGTATGCGGTATAATCATCTCCATAATCAGGGCTGACGTTACTGCATATATACCCTCCTTGTCTAAAAAGCATTGCAGCTTGTCCAATATGTCTAACTCCTCCTCCTAATTGATATTGCCAAATATGAGTCATTTCATGAATAAAGTGATGTTCTGCCGAATAATCATTTTTACAATTGCTGAAATCAGGAAATTTATCAAATAAACTGCTAGTTAAGTTAATAGCGCCCATAGGGGAAAAAGTATTGCCTGTTAATCCTGGAACACTCCATGTTGAACTTCTTTTAATAATAACTTTCGTATAATCTATCGAATCTTTAAAGATTTTTTTACACATCTCAATTTCGCCTGTAGTTAAAAGGCGTCTATGTTTTATCGCAACTTGACTAGTCCTAACTTGAGTTTTTTTGCACTTAGATGTGTATTATGGCTATGAATAACATTTTTAGTGTTCATGCTTATGATCCTCATCACATAAGATATTTATAGTTATTTTTGAGGGTTCTGTATCTTCAATAATTTCTGTATATCCATGTTCATCTGTTATACCTTCAATTTTTTTAGTTGGTGTAATAATTTCATAAAGTACGTTGCTCAAAGGACTATTATCTAGATCATCGATAATTTGAAACTTATGAGCATAGTTAGATGTTTTATGAGTAAATGTTGATAAATTATTAGCTATATTTGATCCAGATATAGCTCCACCATTCTCCCCAACAACATGAACTTGTTTAGGCATTAAAGTAGCACCACACGTGAACTTATCACCGACATAAGCGACTGCTTTACCATCAAAAATCACATGGTCATTGCTTTTAATCAAAGTGGACCAGGTTTTACATTTTGGACAAGCAAAACCATCTCCCGCACGAAGAAATAGGTTTCCCATTTGAGAACTTCGCGATTGAGTGGATAACACTGTTCCACCATGACTTGTTGTAGAACCATGTATGCCAAAACCTTTAGACACTCTTTGATCCTCCAATCATCGAAATCATGAAATCTTTGGGTAAAGCGGCATCATGATACAAACTTAAGACATGAGCTGTTATTGGACTATCGATAATTTCATCACCATTTTCTAATAGTGAGCCAATAAGTGCTGCGGATCGATTATGAATAGTGATGGCACTACCAGCACCAGAGATAATTTTTGCTGTTGAACCATCAGTGTATATCGCTTCATCGCCTACTAAAGCTAAAGAAATACCTTTGACCTTATAGGTATCAGTAGATGCTCTTACTAAACCACCTTTTTTCGTTTTAGAACCATTAAATGCAGCATAAAATTTGGTATACGCCTTATTACTCCAATAGAGTTGCTCTGCTTGGTGAATCTTTTGAATATCATCTTGGGAAAGCTTTTTTAGCTGCTCTTCTGGCAGTTCATGCAAAAAATAGGGCTAGTCATGCTAGATCCAATTATTCTAATTTAATAAAGAATAACAAAATACAGAATGAAGAAAAATTTCAAAATGTAATCGCACATTATCAAGAATAGTGATCATTATACATATGGGCGTTATACGACGTCTGATCATTTTTTATGTCAACTCAGTTCAAACCAATGTATGTTTTTAAATGAAACTGCAATTTTAAAACACGGACTTATAACAAAGTTAGATGCCATCAATCTGCTATAATGTGCCCAATCTTTTTTAAGTAAAAATTAGGACGTATTATGCGTATTGACCAGCGTGCATTAGACCAGTTACGTGACGTTAAAATTACTCGAAACTATACACGTTATGCAGAAGGTTCAGTTTTAGTTGAATTTGGTCATACCAAAGTTCTTTGTACTGCCAGTGTTGATAATTCAGTACCGCGCTTCTTGAAAGGAAAAGGCCAAGGTTGGGTGACTGCTGAATATGGCATGTTGCCACGTTCAACCCATACACGCAGTGACCGTGAGGCAGCTCGTGGTAAACAAAGTGGACGTACTCAAGAAATTCAACGCTTAATCGGTCGTAGCTTACGTGCTATGGTGGATTTGAAGAAATTGGGTGAAAACACGATTACAATCGACTGTGATGTTATTCAAGCCGATGGTGGTACACGTACAGCGTCTATTACAGGTGCTGCGGTAGCCTTGATTGATGCTATGAATTCATTACTTGAGAAAAAGAAAATCAAACAAGATCCACTCAAAGGTTTGGTGGCTGCAATTTCTGTTGGTATTTATCAAGACGAAGTACTACTCGACTTATGTTATGAAGAAGATTCAAACTGCCAAACAGACTTGAATGTGGTGATGACTCAGGCGGGTGAGTTTATTGAAATTCAAGGTACTGCAGAAGATAAACCGTTCACGCGTTCGCAATGTAACGCAATGCTTGAAATGGCTGAGAAAGGCATTCAAGAGTTAATTCAAAAGCAACAACAAGCACTAGGCTGGTAATTCGCATCTGATTGCATGCGTTGATTGTAAAAAAGCACCTTGATAGAGGTGCTTTTTTTATTTCATAGATTTGCAATTGAAGCTTCATTGCAGCGTCACGAAAAAAGCGTATCACTGAGTTCGCATAAAACGAGAAGGATAACTACATGCGAGCTTATTTTTTTATACTCATCTTTACACCAAATATTTTGTTAACAGCTTGTGGAGGAGATGATGATCACCAACCATCTAAACCGCAACTTTCAGATCCAAGCTGTGAAATCCACTGTGCTCCATAACCATAACAAGAATAAAAACAGGATAAATGTATGAACCGTCGTGACTTTATTTTAAATTCGACCAAGACATTATTGGGCGCATCTGCATTAGCGAGTTTTCCGCTGAGTATTCAAAAAGCTTTAGCAATTGATGCAAAAGTGGAAACTGGCACTATTCAAGATGTGAAACATGTGGTGATTTTGACTCAAGAAAATCGTTCTTTTGATAACTATTTTGGAACATTCAAAGGAGTACGTGGTTTTGGTGATCGATTCACCATTCCATTGAGTGGCAAAAGAGCGGTGTGGGAACAGTATGATGCCAACAAAAATAAAATTTTGCCTTATCACCTAGACAGTTCATTGGGCAATGCTCAACGTGTTTCGGGCACACCTCATTCATGGAAGGATGGTCAAGCCGCTTGGGATTGTGGGCGTATGGGTAATTGGGTGGAACATAAACAACCTCAATCCATGGGTTATTTTAAGAAACAAGAGCTCGAGTTCCAGTTTGCGCTGGCGGAAGCATTTACTTTATGTGATGCCTATCATTGTGCCATGCACGCGGGAACTAATCCTAATCGTAAATTTATTTGGACGGGGACCAATGGGCCAACTGCTGCAGGTGTCGCGAGTGTAGTCAATGAGTTTGATAGTATTGGCTCATCAATGATCGGTTACGACTGGACCACGTATCCTGAACGATTACAGCAGGCTGGGATTAGTTGGAAGGTTTATCAAAATATGCCCGATAATTTTACGGATAATCCTTTGTCGGGATTTAAGCAATATCGCAAAGCCAATGAATTATCTGGTAAGCCAGTTAGCCATGCCAATATTTTGTCGCCTGAATATGATGAGCGTATTGATCAACGACAACCTCTCTATAAGGGGATTGCCAATACGATGCCTAAGGACGGCGGTTTATTAGGACAATTTAAACAAGATATCTTAGACGGTAAATTGCCACAGGTGAGCTGGGTGGTCGCACCGGCAGCGTATAGTGAACATCCGGGACCATCAAGTCCTGTTCAAGGCGCGTGGTACATTCAAGAACTGTTAAACACTTTAACGGCAGATCCAGAGTTATGGAGTCAGACGGTTTTACTGGTCAATTTTGATGAAAATGATGGTTTCTTTGATCATGTACCATCGCCATCTGCACCATCAAGAGAAATCAATGAAGCAGGTGATATCGTTAAAGTTCATGGTAAAACCACGTTATCAGAACAAGAGATATCATATGAATATTTCAATCACCCACCTGTATCAGGTTCGATAGCACAGCCTGAATTAAAATTTAAAAATGGTAAGAATGAAAACTTCTGGCATGGTGTGTATGGTCCAGGAGTACGTGTTCCAATGTATATCATTTCACCATGGAGTCGTGGGGGATGGGTCAACTCTCAGGTATTTGATCATACTTCAATTATTCAATTTCTCGAGCAACGTTTTGGCGTGCAAGAGCCTAATATTAGCCCTTATCGTAGAGCGGTCTGTGGTGACCTTACGTCGGCGTTTGACTTTAAGACACCTAACTTTAATATTCTGCCAACACTCAATGGGCAAAGAACAAAACAAGAAGCTGACAATACGCGTCATTCGCAAGAGCAACTGAGCAAGGTTCCAGTCCCAGCAAATCAACAATTTCCTGTGCAAGAATCTGGAATACGTCATTCTCGAGCATTACCTTATTTATTACATACCAGCGCGCGCGTACAGGTTGCAACCCGAAACATACAATTGATTTTCGCAAATGGTGGAGAACAAGGTGCGGTTTTCCATGTCTATGACAAACTAGATTTAAATGCCATTCCTCGACGTTTTATGGTGGAGGCAGGGAAACAGCTGGAGGATGTTTGGGAGCTAGTAGATGATCAATATGATCTTTGGGTACTTGGACCAAATGGTTATCATCGAGCATTTAAAGGAAATCTTCACCATCAAATTGAAAGAGATCATTTGCCGGAAATTCGAATTTGCTATGAAGCCTGTCAACCTAAAATAATTTTAAAAATACGGCATGATGGGGCTGAAACTGTGGAGATGATGGTCAAGGACAATGCGTACTACAATCAAAAAGTGTGGACTGTCAAAACTCAATCGAATGAGGCTGAACTTCATCTCGATTTAACGGAGTCTTGGGGATGGTATGATTTTAATGTGGTAATCGCCCAACAGCAGGGAGAGCAGGCTTATGAACGTCGATTTGCTGGACGTATTGAAACAGGGCAGCATACATGTACCGATCCTATGATGGGATTATTGCAACCTAAACCTTAAACATGAAGTAAAAAAAGCCGTGAATATTCACGGCTTTTTTCAGAATTGAAAAATTCAGGTATTAAGACAGTTGAAATGAATTAGAGATCCAACCCTTCGGAAGTTGAGGCATTATAAGCTCCTCAGGGCGATTTGGATCTTCATCCAGTTGCTTACCACCATAAATGACATCATTGTTCTGTCCATTTTGATTTTGATACGTTAACCACGGATAGGTTTTACCAAACCCAACAGGATCTTGGGTGTAATCACAAACACCATCTGGAAAAACTTTTTGTAATCGAGTCCATTGCTCATCTGTAAAGTTAATATTGGGGTAAAGACGACGTGTGAGTGGTTGTAGTTTACATTTATTGGCGTAGGTACTAATTTGATCACCTGCTACCATTCGCGGTGTTTTATAGACCGGTACACGAAGGTTATTGCAGAACCCAGATCTTCGAATCGTTCCTAATGTGATACATGAGTCGTTAAGATTTACTTTATTGCGTGTGAGTTTCTGTGGCAGAGGTAAATTGCTTGTATCATTTTTTACGCGATCCAACCATTGGTTCATATCATTGAAACTGATTTCTAAACATTTAAGATCGCCAATCATAATGGTATCACCTCCATACAGAAGCTGATTGTGATGATGTCCGTGTGCTTTGTCTAAACGTGCTCTAATCGCGAATGCTCGGTAAGCATCATGGAAGATCGCTGGATCTGGACCACGACAATCAATAATCGCCACTTGATCTAAATTATTGGCAACATTGATTAAACCAGTTCGATAAGCATTTTTTAAACCTTGCTCCGTGGCATATAACCGTTCGGGAATTGGATTAATATCAATATCAACTCCACCGAGGCGTTCATTTAATAAAACAAATTTTTCAGCATTGATCACACCATCAAATAAGGTTTGAAGCCCGTATTGCACACCGACATTATCAATTGGTAGGTTAGCAAACCCAATATTTCGCTGGTTTTCGACAGGACTCCAAATTTGTCTAAGCTGTTGTGTATTTGGATCAACTTCAGTTGGATTTCTGAGACCCAACAAATTTACAGCAGCCTCTTGAATTGAACAGCGTGTCCCATTCGGATTTGAGGTGGCATTGTACAGTTGTGTTTCTGATATTCCGCTACAAATTGTATTTGGTCGAGCAACATCGAATTGCGCAAGTTCACTGACATAACCATTAATCTCAGAAATATGACCTTGAATATGGTTAATTTGATGAGGGAGGAAAGAGCGACCTTCTGCTGTTTTAAAATAATTGATCATAATATGATAATCAGCAAACTGAGACGCTGTACTCCATGCATCAGGGAAGGAGCACGTTACTAACAAACCTTGGTATACACCTGGATAAGCGTTAGCTACCCATTGAGATGCGAGCGCGCCACCTGAACAGCCTTGTCCAATCGTGTAGTCTAAAGTGCCGTATTGTTCGATAAAACGTTCTTTGGCCATAATGATTGATTCAGCTTGAACCGCCAAATTACAGTTATGTCCACTGTTGGATAGCGCCGTAGACATGACGCCATAACCTTTGCCCAAAGCCTTGATGGTAATATCTGGCAAAATAGAAGTCGATGTTGCAACCACGGTAGGCGCGGTTGCAGACTGATAATCATTACCGCAACTTTGCCCATGGGTTACTAACAGCTTATTATTAAATTGGGGTTGTGGATTGAGCGCAGTCCAAGGCTGATTAGGATTAAACAATACAGCAAACCGATATTCATCACGATTTTGATAGCCGACCTCCTCTCGAATGATAAATGGCACTTCTACGCCTGTATCGGTCTTAATTTTGGAAATCAGGCCCGCCGAAGGTGGTTTCTCAGGATTATAGGTTTGTAAAGTTCCGACTAAATTACGATAGTAGTAATTATATTGAACAGGTTTACGACAAAATAAATCAGTCGAGCCGTTGGTACAGGTCCATGGATTAATTTGAGGTCCAGATAAAAGAGGGCCTGTGGTACTGAAATTTTTTAAATATAAATTTTGAATTTCATTTGGTGTTTCAATTTTAAGTAGATTTTCCCCTAACTGTAATCCATCTAATAGCACTCTATTCTGAGCATTAGAAAAGCGAGATTTGATGTCCTGTCCATTTAAATGAATGCTTATATTTGCGTCATTAAAATTAATCGATGGGTCTAATTCGATCAATACATCATTATCTGTCACAAGATCGGGGCGAGTTGATAAAATAGTCACGAATTCTTTTTCAAGTTTATTCGTTGGATTGTCAGGATCAGTTGGATTGGTCGGAGTTGGCTGTGATCCGTTACCACCACCTGAATTCCCCCCAGATTCGTTGGAGCTTTTACAACCGACGAGTAAGCTGCTACTAATCGCGACGCTTAAAAGCGTATAGATCATTTGCGTTTTCATGTGATTTCCCTAATGTACACCATGGTGGATGCAATCGATCCGATGACTGCATTTCTTTTTATTTATTCACTGACATTCAGCATGGTCTATGCGTTGACACCCTCCTATTATTTAGACAATGCGAACTCATGGGTTTAATTGTATTTATTGGCTTCACTATGAATGAAAATCGAGCAGCATTCCATGACAGAAAATTGAATAATTGTAAAATTACGGCAAATAAATAATTGAAATTTAATGATTTACTTTGCATTCTATAGGTTTAGTATGATTTTGATTAAAAAATAATTTTAAAGCGTGGAAGGTATCAACAAGGATTATATAAATTCAAAATTTTTTGTATTCTTGCGATAAAGTTAATGTAGCATCACAGTTTTAAGCAAATAAAAAAAGGAGCAAAGCCCCTTTTTTATTGAGAGATAGGATTGAATCAATTAAGCGTTAAAGCGCATAGATAAATCGATGGCTTTGACATCTTTAGTCAGTACACCCATGGAAATAAAGTCGACGCCTGAAGTAGCAACTTCACGTAAGTTCTCGATGGTAATATTACCTGAAGCTTCTAATTTACAACGACCAGCCACATGCTTGACTGCATCAATCATTTGTTGTTGGCTGAAATTATCTAACATAACGATATCGGCACCAGCATCTAAAGCTTGGTTTAACTCATCCCAAGTTTCAACTTCGACTTCCACAGGTTTACCTGGTGCAATGGCATGCGCTTTTTCGATTGCTTGCTGAATACCACCTGCAGCCATAATATGGTTTTCTTTAATTAAAAAAGCATCGAATAAACCTAAACGATGGTTTTGACCACCACCTACGCCCACCGCATATTTTTGCGCAATACGTAAGCCAGGTAATGTTTTACGTGTATCCAGTAGTTTGGTATTTAAACCTTCTAAATGTTTCACATATTCAGCCGTTTTTGTAGCAACAGCAGAAAGGGTTTGTACAAAATTAAGTGCTGGGCGTTCAACGGTTAACAGACTGCGTGCTGAGCCGGCAAGTTTTAAAAATGCCTCATTGGCTTGAACTTGATCGCCATCTTGCTTTAACCAAATCACATCAACGCTTGGATCATAGGCTTTAATTAGAGCATTGACCCACGGTTGCCCTGCAAGAATCATCGTTTCGCGACTGATAATGGTTGCTGTTGCTTGTTCATCTTCAGGTGTCAGCAATGCGGTGATATCACGCTCACCAATATCTTCTTGCAATGCTTGTTGGATATTGATTTGAATTGATTGTTCAAGCAAAGATTGCGGTATGCTCATAAAATCCCTATTGTAGGCACCAGAAAAATGAGCAATATATTACCATTGCACCTCAAGTAATGGTGCTGTTTTTTTCGTCCAAGTCTTTTCCAAAGATGAGCGTGGATGAATTGTCATAAGTTGCAAACACGGATTGAGATCACACATGTCGAATGTACCCAAGCTTCAAGTGGTAGATGGTGTATTACAAGGTGCAAGATTTATTGCTTCACCAAATTTTAATCAAAGACCAGACCATACTGACATTCAACTGGTGGTCATCCATAATATTAGCTTACCGCCCTCACAGTTTGGAGGAGGCTATATTGAGCAGTTTTTCCAAAATAAATTAGATTGGAATGCACATCCTTATTTTAAAACCATTGAAGGGATGCAGGTCTCAGCACACTTATTGATTTTAAGGTCAGGCGAAATTTTACAGTTTGTTAATTTTAAAGACCGTGCTTGGCATGCAGGACGCTCTACGTACATGGCAAATCCAGAATGCAATGATTATTCGATTGGCATTGAACTCGAGGGTAGTGATGATCAAGATTTTACGGAACAACAATATCAAGCTTTAGTTGAGGTCGTGGCAACACTTCAACATGCTTATCCTAAAATTAAAAGTCATATCGCAGGGCATTCAGATATTGCACCTGGACGAAAGACCGATCCAGGACCGCATTTTCAATGGTGTTATTTTAGAGATCAATTAAAACAACGAAAAATATGATGCATTGTCGAATGAAATAACAATTTAAAAGCGAAGTTTTATTACAATATCGTCAATCTTTTTAAGTGGTGAATATGATGGCGCTTTGGCGATCCACCTTTATTGTGAGTGCAATGACCATGTTGTCTCGTGTCATGGGGCTTATTCGAGACATGGTGCTGTTAAATGTGTTCGGGGCAGGTAAAGACTTCGATACTTTTGTCGTAGCGTTTCGTATTCCCAACTTTTTTAGGCGTCTTTTTGCCGAAGGTGCATTTTCCCAAGCATTTATTCCTGTTCTCACAGAATATAAAACCACCAAACTCCATGCTGAAGTTCAGATCCTAATTAGTCGGGTATTTGGATGTTTGCTTACCGTGATGACTGTATTAACTTTGCTGTGTATGATTGTTGCACCTGCGATATTGTATGTTTATGCGCCAGGATTTCATGCCGATGCAGCCAAATTTGATTTATCAGTCGACTTATTCCGTCTCACCATTCCCTACCTGATGTTTATGTCGCTGACGGCATTTGCCAGCAGTATCTTAAACAGCTATGGCTCATTTACCACACCCGCATTTGCGCCAGTGTTGTTGAATATTGCTATGATTGCAGGGGCTTTGTGGCTGTCTCCATATATGGAAACACCCATTATGGCATTAGGTTGGGCAGTGGTGTTTGCTGGTATTTTGCAATTAGCCCTACAAATTCCGGAACTGTGGCGCAAAAAACTCCTGATCCCACCTAAAGTTGATTTTAAGCACGAAGGTGTCGAGCGTATTTTAAAATTAATGTTGCCTGCACTGTTTGGGGTTTCAGTCACACAAATTAATTTGCTGCTCAATACCATTTGGGCGTCTTTTATGCAAAATGGTTCTGTGTCATGGCTTTATACAGCAGAACGGATGACCGAATTGCCTTTGGGCTTAATTGGTGTAGCCATCGGAACGGTGATTCTACCTGCACTCTCTGCGCGTAAAGCGGAACAGGATCAAAATAAATTTAAGGCCATGTTAGATTGGGCTGCACGTGTCATCGTATTTGCAGGTATCCCAGCCAGTATCGCTTTATTTATGTTGTCTACACCGATTATTCAAGCGCTGTTCCAACACGGTGCTTTTGATGCACGAGCGACAGAAATGACCGCTTTGGCATTACAATGTATGAGTGGTGGTGTCTTGGCATTTATGTTGATTAAAGTCTTTGCTCCTGGATTTTATGCGATTCAAGATACCAAAACCCCAGTACGTGTTGGCCTAATGGCAGTTGCAGCCAATGCCATTCTCAATGTGGTTTTTATTGGTATCTTCAAATGGATGGGCTGGGAAGAACTCCATATGGCATTGGCGTTGTCATCTACAGGTTCTGCTTTAGTCAATGCAGGGATGCTATATTTCTATTTACACAAGCGTGAAATATTCCGATTTGGTCCGCATTGGAAAAAGTTATTTTTCCAATTTATGGTCGGTAACGCCGTGATGATCGCAGCTTTATGGTATGGTCTAAGCTGGTATAACCCAGATGTAGCACCGTGGATGCGTGTATTTGAAGTGCTTGGTCTCTGTGTATTGGGTGTGGTTGCTTATGTATTGGGTTTATTTACGACTGGCTTTAGACCAAGACAGTTAAAACACGGCTAATGCTTCAAACAGACTCTCAATAAAAACATAAAAAAACATCGCGGAAGCGATGTTTTTTTATAAGTCATGTGAACATTAAGGCAAAACTTTTAAAAGTTCGACATCAAAGATTAAGGTGCTGTTCGGCTCAATCGCATCGCCCGAACCGATCTCACCATAGGCCAAATCAGCAGGAATAAAGAAGCGGTATTTAGCACCTTCCTTCATGAGTTGTAAGCCTTCAGTCCAACCCGGAATGACTTGACTCACTTGGAATTCAACCGCTTGATTACGCGCGATTGAACTATCGAATACTGTGCCATCGATCAAACGCCCTTCATAATGAACTTTCACTTTTGACGTCGCTTTAGGTGTTTTGCCTTGACCTTGCTGAATCACTTGATATTGCAGCCCTGTTGGTCGTGTGACGATACCTGCTTTCTTGGCATTCTCTTGTAAAAATTGCTGCCCAGATTTTAAATTTTCTGCAGCCAATTTTTGAAATTCGATCAGCTGTTTGGATTCACTCTGCTTTTTGTATTTGGTTAAAGCCTGCGCCATTTCTTGATCGGTTAAACTCGATTTTTGACCTGTTGAGCCTTGTTTCAATCCTTCAATAAAGGCATCCAAGTTAATATCTTTCAATGTATCCGCATTAGTGCGTCCCATCACATAGCCATAGCTATATCCGAGCTGATCTTTCTCAGTACTTTTATTGCTTATGTTTGCCGCAAATGAGGCAGAGCTGAGGATCAGCAGACTGCTTAATATAGAGATTTTTTTCATCATTCAAATCCAAAAAAGGAGAGCTGAGGGCTCTCCTTTTGATTAACTTATTTGACTTCGATTAATTCAACATCAAAAATGAGCGTGCTGTTTGGTGGAATCGTACCAGGAACACCCTGTTCACCATAAGCCAGATTTGATGGAATATATAAGGTTGCTTTACCGCCTTCCTTCATCAATTGTAGGCCTTCGGTCCAACCAGGGATGACCTGATTCAACGGAAATTCAATCGGTTCACCACGTTCAACCGAGCTATCAAAGACTTTGCCATCAAGTAATTTACCGGTGTAATGCACTTTAACCACGGAGTTTGCAGCAGGTTGTTTGCCTGTACCTTCTTTGCTGACGAGATACTGCAAACCAGAAGCAGTTGTTTTAACATTCGGTTTTTTTGCATTTTCAGCAAGGAAGCTATTGCTTTGTGCATTGGCAGCTTTAGAGTCCTCGACTTTCTTTTCTTCTAATTCTTTTTGTAAAGCCACATAGGCAGTTTGCAGTTCTTCATCGGTATAGGCACGTTCTTTTTTAGCATGCGCTTCACGGACACCGACAATAAACGGATCAATGGCAACTTCAGGAGGAGTTTGGCTGGCAACTTCATAACCCAGTGCATAACTGATTTTATCAATCGGTTTTGCATCAGCAGTCATGCTAGAAACTGTCGCAGATGTTGGATGTTGACTTGCATAATAAACAGGGACGAGCGCAGCACCGCCTAAAACGACAGCAACAGCGATGGGTAAAGCTTTACTCATGAGATTTCCAATTTTTTTCAATTCTATGTGCGACATTCTAAAATCGCGGAACCAAAACAGCATAGCGTCAATTCACTTTCAGCGATATAGAATTTCAATGAAATCAACAAAATTTCACAAATATACAGTGTTTGATCGGCATAAAAAAGCCTGAATAGATCAGGCTTTTATTCAACAATAATTAATCATTGTCTTTTGATGCTTTATACGCATACGCATAGTTATAACCATAGCCATAACCTGCCGCATTACGTTGAATGTCATTTAGAATAAAGCCATTCACTTTCACACCGGCTTGTTCGAAACGATTGACTGTGATTTCGAGTTCTTTCATTTGTGTCTTCGCATAGCGAGCAATGACCAAATTCACACCTGCATATTGCGAAATGATAATACCGTCAGTCACCGCAAGTACAGGTGGCGTGTCAATGATCACATGATCAAACTGTGTTGAAAGCTGTTCAAGCAACTGTTTGAACTTTTCAGAACTCAACATCTCAGATGGATTGCTCGGACTCTTACCACGAGTGATCACACTTAAACCAGCGACTTCAGTGTCTCGAATAATATTTTGTAGAGAGTGCTGATCAGTCATGTAATCAGTCAAACCTGGCTGTGTTTCAATATTGAAATATTTGTGTAGATAACCACGACGTAAGTCAGCATCAATAATCAAAACACGTTTGTCGGCTTGCGCTAATATCGTGGCTAAATTGGTTGAAATAAAGGATTTACCCACTTCAGGTGCAGGACCAGAAATCATAATCACATTATTTCGAGCTGAACTCAGCGCAAAATGAATCGCCGTGCGCATACTGCGTAAACTTTCAATCGCAATATCATCGCTATTCTTAATCGCCAGAATTGGGATTTTTTTATGTTTTTTCAGCATCTTAATGCGGCTTTCTTGTACTGGAGAACGCGGTACCGTTGCATAAACCGGCAGATCTAATTCATTTTCAATTTGACTAGAATCTTTGATGCCTGAACGCATCATATTACGTAACAGCGCCAGAAGTGTCCCGAGGAAACCACCAAGGAAAATGGACAAAATTAAAATCTGTAATTTTTTAGGTTTAATCGGTTCAATCGGCTCTACAGCAGTATCAACAATACGAACATTGCCAATTTCCCCCGCTTTCGCAATGCGAAGTTGTTGGTACGAATTCAGCAATGCTGTATATAACTGTTGTTTGACTTCAACTTCACGGAATAATTGGAGATAGCGACGTTGCAAGTCAGGGAGTTGTTTTAATGTGCCATCCAATTCATTGATTTTTTTGTTGATCGCGCCAAGTTGAGCGTTCATTTGTTGCATGATTGGATGTTCATTGGTGTATTTCGCACCCGCTTCAGCCACTTTTTGCTCAAGTTCAGCTTTTTGTGTTTCTAAGGCAACACTTTGCGTTAAATACAATTCAGATTCTTTGGTGACATCAACCGTATTAAAGCCTTGACGGAATTTGTTAAATTCACGTTCGGCGACATCCAGTTGTTGTTTGAGTTCTGGGAGTTGTTCATCCAAGAATTTGAGCGTTTGCGCAGTTTCGGCAGAACGACGTTCTACATTTTGCTGACTATACGCATTTAAAATCGTATTCAGGACTTTTGTAATATGCTCTTTATCTTGACCTTGATAGTTTAATCCTAAAACACCAGTCATTTTCCCTTTTTCAGCCACAGAATAGTTGGCCAAAAGTGATTTCATTGCAGCAGGCAAAGACTGTTTAGTGATGATATAGCGGTCATTCAATTGGTCTTGTGTACGAATCTCAACTTTCCATACGCCATCACGCGTAGAGCTTTGATTGAGTTGGTTCAGTGAACCTTTCAGGACCACTTCTTCAGTTCTTAAATCCGTCAGCGTAAATTGTTTCTCAGTAAAATTAAGTTCTAATGCACGGTCACGAAATTTCTGAGGAACATGGAAATGGGGAATCGCAAAAGATTGTTCGTCATCGTTAAAAATTACGGATTGACGTGAATAACTGGTTGAATAGTCATGTGGCGAAAATAAACGATCAAAGAAAGAGTTTTGCGTACCAGATACTCTAAGATCTAAATTTAAATTCTCAATCACTGAACCGAGGACTAATCGAGATTTCAAGATTTCAATTTCTGCTTGAGCGGGTTGTTTCTGCTCAATCATACTTGAGAGATCACCCAAAAGTGCAGCTGAAGTCCCTTTGCTTTCCTCAACTTGAACCAAAGCATCAACAGCGTAGGTATCTGGTGTTGTACGTAAGTAGAGTAGGGCACAGACCAGACTCAAAATCACACACAAGGCAATCAGTTTCCATTGTGCGATTAATGAAAAAAATAATTCTTTTAAATCAATTGTATCTTCGGTATTCGCGGTTTGACTCATAATCTTTATTCAAAATATTAAAGGTGTTTTTTCCAATCAGCGATACAATCCTGAATCAACTGACAGGTGTCATTAAAGAATGCTTGATCGTGTTGGTAAGGATCCGCAATATTTTTTTCACGCCAGTGCCCCAAGCGAAAGGTTTTTCCTTTTGCGTATGGCCATGTTTGTTCGATATGCTTCTGTTGGTTATGGCTCATGACAAGAATCAAATCCGCATTTTTGACCAATTCAGCATTCAGTTTGCGCGCCACATGATCTTGCATATTTATACCGAAATTTTGCATACATTGTAATGCTTTATCATCTGCAGGATGGCCAACTAAGCCAGAAATCCCAGCAGAGTGAATTTTTCGATTTGGGTATGCATCTTTTAGGAAATATTCTGCCATGGGGCTTCGACAGATATTTCCAATACAGACCACTAAAATATTTTGAAAATTCATCAATTCCCCAAACGATCTAAATTATATAAAGCATTGGAGAAAGGAATAACCTGGTTGACCACACGTTGCCAGCGCGTTAGACCCGTTGCATCGACATAAACAATATCATTACTTTGCATTTTAAACTGATTAGCGAGACCAAAATTAGCAATGCTAGACAGATCCATATGGAAGATTTCAGTCATAGGTGAGTCACTTTGACTTCTAACGACGTAAATTTTACTGCTGCTTGCAGACAATGGATTCAGGCCTAAGCTCTCCCCAATCACATCACTCAAAGTCATGCCTTGATCACGCATCGGCAGGGATTGATTTTTACCTGACTCACCCATGACATAGATTTTTTGATTTTCGCGCGAGTTCACGTAAATCGTATCGTTGGCTTGAACCAAAAGATTGTGTAGCGAAAACCCTGCTTTCTCCAGCTCAATCGAATTTAAATTATAGGTTTGACCATTTCGAACGAGGCTAATCGATGTATTCGCACCAAATTGTGTGTTGACGCCACCAGCTAAACCAAGGGCGGTATAGATACTGGTGGGTTGGTCATTCAGTGTATATTGACCACCTTTCATGACATTGCCTTGTACTGAATAACGTTGACCTTGGTAAGACAAAACTCGCGCGATGACATCGGGGGTCTTTAAATAACGGGCAAGTAATTGACGAAGTTCTTGATTCACTTGATCTAAACTTTTGCCAGCCGCTTTATACCGACCAATAATTGGAAATTGAATATAGCCACGAGAGTCGATTTGATAGCCATTGGATTTAATGGCTTCTTCGTTGCTAATAGTATTGGTGGGGGGGGTAATTTCTGGATATGCCCATAGATAAATGGATAAAACATCACCAGGACTAAGTAGATATTGTTTTTGATTTTGTAAAAACAAATGTCCTAAATCTTGGTGGACATTGACTTGAGCTGGTTGAACAGCAAAAAGGGACTCTTGAGTGAGTTTAATGACATTGACTTGAGTCCCCAAATCTGTCTGAAAAACACCTTCTTCAGGCAAATCATAAGTTTGCAGACCTGAAGTTACAGCGCAACCTGTAAAACTTAAGCTGAGTGCTAATAATAAACTATAGCGGTAGTAACTCACTCGAATTCCTATCATTTTTAATTAGTAGAATATTTAAAATAGATTCAAAAATCTAAACTGATATTTGTTGGGCTATATTATAGGATTTAGTGTGTAAAGCCTAGTATAATTGTAATTATATAATTCTTTTTTGTAAAACAATTGTGATAAAGATCATGTGTTTAAGAAGTTTTTTCAAAAACAGAGTGTTTTAAATAAATTTTCATTTATATATCTGATATATTAGCGCCAAATATTTGATATCGAATACTATAAGGTATAGTTAATGCTGAGTGTATCGAATTTAAAAGTTATCCTTAACGATCTGGGATGTCTTAGATATCCTTTAAAATTTGATTCGATTAAAAAAAAACCAGTTAGCGTTTTCGATATTTATCTAATAAATATTGATGAACTAAATGATGGTAAAGTTCGTACATATGAAGTATCAAAAGAAGAGTTGGCTAAGGTAATTGGTTCTAGTCTTAGTGCTAGCCTTAAAAGTTTAAAAAAACTAAATTTATATATTATAAAAGGTTCAACAATTTTCCAGCATCTTAAATGCAAAAGTTTAACCTCATTACGAAAAACGAATTTACAGCAAAGTAAGATGTTCAAAGAAGACGAAGTTATGATTTACGAATATTTCGGTTGCATAGATGTAACTCAAGAAACTTACACTTCTGTATTAAACAAAGTTTCGAATTTAAAATTAGAAAAAAATCTATATGCATGTAATAGCACAGAACGTATTAATTTAGTTAGTAAATTTAATTCTATCATTAATATGCTAAAAATTACCACTAACACAAGTGCGGTGATCAAATTTAATGATAAATTGTATGGCTTAGTATTTAAAGAAAATATATCTGATTTTATTTTTGTCAAAATTTATAAAGCAATTAAAAGTGAGAGAATTTATGAAAATTTTATATTGAAAACTCCATTTGGAGTAGGTGGAAATATTATATCTTGTTTTGAGTTTAGCATAATAAAAAAAGTACATTTTATCTCTAAAAATAATCACTTACTTTTTTAACGAGTATTGGTAATGAAGAGTGATAGTAAGTTTATAAAAAATTCATTATTTTTAGCTTTTCGTACTATTATAATTACCATTGTTGGTCTTTATTCAGTTCGTGAACTATTAAATTTATTGGGTTTAGATGGTTTTGGTGTATTTAATTTAATATTTGGAATATCGATATTATTTTCATTTCTAAATGGAGCTTTAATTTCATCTTCACAAAGATATTTATCTTCTTATGTTGGAGATAAAGGCGAAATAACGCTAAACCAGGTTTGGAATAATAGTGTTTTTTTGCATTTTTTAATTGCGATTATTATATGCTTTGTGCTGATTTTACTTAAAGATGTTTTTTTGCTGGGTCTTCTTAATATTCCTGAAAAATATTTAGATATTTCAAGTATAATATATTATTCATCAATATTCTCAATATTTATTTCTGTTTTGCAATCACCTTTAGGTGCTTTAGTTTTAGCATATGAAAAAATGTCTTTTTTTGCAATTGTTTCTTTAGTTGATGCTGCATTAAAACTAATAATTATCTATATTTTATATTTCTTTGATGGTGATAGTTTATACGGTTATTCTTTGTTGTATTGTTGTTCCGTGCTAATTGTTTTTGTGTTGTATAATATTTATGTGTTTGTGAATTTTAAAAAAAAATTAATGTTTAAAGTTGAAAATTTTACTTTACTAAAGGAAATGTTTAACTTTTCGCTTTGGAGTATTTTTGGTAATTTAGCTTTCGTGACTAAAACACAAGGGGTAAACATTTTGTTGAACATGTTTGTGGGTGTTATTGCTAATTCTTCTTATACATTAACAGCTAATATTACGTCTGCTGTTAATAATCTTATTAATTCAGTTGTTACTGCAATAAATCCACAAATATATAGAACTTACGCAGAAGAAAATTATCAGAAAAATATTATTTTAATACAAAAATCATCGAAATTTTCCTTTTTTTTAGGCATATTAGTTGTATTGCCAATTTTATTTAATACAAACTATATCTTAGATATTGTTTTTGATCAAAATCCAAAATATTTAACTTCTTTTGTAAAGTTAGCACTTGTAATAGTACTTATTGATTGTCTCTCAGGATCAATAATGACGGGTATACAAGCTACTGGTCATATTAAAATTTATCAAATTGGAATCAGTTTTTTGATATTTCTTAACCTTCCTCTTAGTTATTTTGCATTAAAAGAGTTCTCTGATCCTAATTTAGTTTACTGGGTCGGTATATTTATTTCTTTGTTAAGTTTTATTCTTAGACTAGTCTTTTTGAAAAGATTAATATCTTTTAATATTTATGATTATTTTTACAAGGTGGTGATGAAAGTTTTACTTGTGTTGCTTCCACTAGTGGCATCTATATATGCTTTTGATTGGTTAGTTGAATTTAACAATTTACATTTTAATTTTATTGTTAGTTTGATTTTTATATTCACCATGACATTGTTTTATGTTTTTATTTTAGGTTTGGATCAAAATGAAAGAGATTTTATATATTTAAAGATAGGTAAGATGATAAGATAAAACTTTTTATTCATTTTGAGGAGAATGACAGTGGTGAAGAAAATTTGTATTTTAACATTGGGTTTAGGTAGTAATTATGGTGGTATATTACAGGCCACCGCATTATATAATTTTCTAAAAAAAGAAGGTTATGATCCAATATGGTTAAGAAAATATCCAATTCAAAGTGGGTGGAAAAGTATTGTTATTAAAATTTTAGAACGGGTACCTTTTCAAAATATAAAAGGTTTTAGAGCATCCTATATTAAATATAATAACAATATAAATTTTTTTGATTATTACATGTCTAATCAAACTGATGTAATGAACTATAAAACTCAAATAGAGTATTTCTTGAATAATAATAATATTGATGCAATTGTTGTTGGGAGTGATCAGGTTTGGCGATATACTTATATCAATGATACAGAATATGATACTTATTTTTTAAATTTTAAATTAAGCAAACCAATCAAAAAAATTTCATATGCTGCTTCTTTTGGAAAAGATAGTTGGGAGGATCCTAGTAAAAATAATGATATAAAAAAATATCTTTTAGACTTTAAAGCGGTATCAGTGCGGGAATGTAGTGGTCAGAAAATCTGTAAAAAAGACTTTGGTAGAGATGATGCTGAGTTAGTTTTAGATCCAACGTTACTTATAGAGCCTTCATTTTATTTGGATATGATCAAGAGTAATTTGTCAGTAAACTATGATTGTATTACGTATATACTTGATGATAATTCAAAAAAAAATGAGTTGATAAAGAAAATTAACCTCAATTCTCAACATACTAATAATTTTAATCTGTTAGATAAGAGTAATATATTATCTATAGAGGACTGGGTTGCGTCATTTTACGGTACAAATTTTGTAATAACTGATTCATTTCATGGGATGGTTTTTTCAATCATTTTTAATAAACAATTTTTGGTTTTAATAAATAGGGATAGAGGTGCTGATAGATTTTATTCATTATGTAAAATTCTTGGACTAGAGGATAGATTAATTAGTCTTGATTGTGAGGATTTAGGTGATATAGCTACAATAGATTATTCTAGAATTAATAATATTTTAGATCAACTTAGAGTAAAATCTAAAAATTTTTTAATCAATAGTATTTCGGAGTAATAGATGTTTTCAATAGTTATACCTGTATATAACAAAGAGTATAGTATAGATAAAACATTAAGCTCTATTGCCCAACAGAGTTTAAACGAATATGAGATAATTTTAGTAAATGATGGCTCTACTGATGGATCTTTAAGTGAAATTAAAAAATTTCTACAAGAAAACAAACACTTAGATGTAACCTTGATTGATCAATTAAATCAAGGAGTTTCTGTAGCAAGAAATATTGGTATTCAAAAAAGCAAATATGATCTTATTTGCTTTTTAGATGCAGATGATAATTGGGAGCCTAATTATTTAGAATTATATAAGAAATATATATATAAATATCCAAATGCAAGTGCTTGGATATCAAGCTATAAAGTTAATCAACTATATTCTATTGAATACGAAAAAGAAGGATATATAGATAATTTTTTTAAGATATCTTCACGCAAGACTATACTACACACTTCTGCAGTTTGTGTTAAAAAATCCATGTTGATGAATATAGGAGGGTTTCCTGAGGGAAAAAAGGTTGGTGAGGATTTATACGTTTGGGCGAGAATAGCTGAAAATTATAAACTATGTTATATCCCTTATAATTTAGTAAATGTAATTCAGGCTGATGATTTCTCTAGAAGTGGAAGAGATTTAGTTAATCCTTACATTTTAGAGTACTATGTCGTAAACAAACAAAGTTTAAAAAATAAAAATTTGAAGAAATATTTAATGTATATATATTTTGTGCACTTAACTGATGTGATTAATAAAAAAAATTACTCAGCAATTTATGGACGTTGGAGAATCGGCATAAAGTTATTTCCTTTTTTTTCAATTTTAATGATAATTCCTGCTTTTTTTCCTTTTAGTTTGCTAAAGAAGATTAAGAATATCTTGTAGGTATTGGTGGTATTGTTATGAGAGTTTTAAAAAAAGATATATATGTCTTTGTTTTTTTTGTATTGTATTCAGTTTTATTGGCTTTATATTTTGCGAATAGAGACATTTACGCTGTTCAAGACTCGCTTAATTATAAAAATCATTTTGAGAATTTAACAAGTTTTTCTTCTTTTCGTTATGAATATTTTTTTGATTTCTTTACATATTTTATAAGATTATTTACCAATAATTATGTAGTTTATTTTTTTATTTTAAATTTTACTTTGAACTGTTTGATTTATTTATTTTGCTTGAGAGTTTCTAAAGCTGTTGAAGTGAATAAATATAGTTATATTATTCTTGTTTTTTTTGGATTGCTCTTGTCATCTTGGTATGTTTCTTTTTCTGGAAATATTGTTCGACATGGATTGTCAATAATGCTTTTATATTTAAGTATTTATGAAATTTTCTTTAATTATAAAAGGATTGGAGGTTATTTTTACTTGTTGATGGCAATATTTACTCATTACACTGTTTTATTGGTTATTCCATTTTTATTCTTAATTAATTTTAATCTTATTTACTTGATAATATTTGTTTCTTTTGCAATTTTTTTGTATGTCACTGGATATAATGAGTTTTTTTTAAAGTTAATCTCAGAGGTTTCTGGTTTGGGTATTTATGATCAAATAAAATATTATTCTGAATCAGGTGAGTCTTTTTCATATGGGTTTTCATGGGTTTTTTTAATTTATACTTTAGGGTTGAGTCTGTTTTACCTTATTTTTTACAGATTTTTTTTTAAAAATAATAGTTTTTTAGTTTTGATAAAAACTTTTTTTGCTTTATCTTGTGTATTGTATATTATGGGCTTCGCAGGTTACCCTAATCGATATGGAGTTTTTTCTTGGGGGTTAAGTATCTTTATTAATTCTATTATTTTGTTGAGAGTAGTTCAAACAAATCAAAATTTATATTTAATAACTGCCTTGTTATTATTTATAATAAGTTCTTTAAAGTTTTTTATAGGTTCTTATTTGTAATGAAAATTATCATTCTTGGTACTGTTGCCTCAAGCTTATATGGTTTTCGTGCAGATTTAATCCATACACTGTTAAAGCAAGGTCACCAAGTATTTGCTTTTACCTCTGAGTATACAGCGGAAGATCTAAAGAAAATTGAGAAATTGGGCGCTACAGCAGTTACTTATACACTCAATCGTGGTGGCTTAAATCCGCTTGCAGATATAATAGCAACTTATAAACTCTCTAGAAGATTTAAGGCAATTAATCCGGACCTCGTATTTGCTTATTTTTCAAAACCGGTCATTTTTGGTACATTGGCAGCGAAACTAGCCAAAGTTCCGCGTGTTATTGGTATGCTCGAAGGTTTAGGTTATACCTTCACGGAGCAGCCAGAAGGTTTAAGTAGAAAAACACAAATTATAAAAAAAATACAGGTTTTTTTATACAAAATTGCTTTACCACGACTTGATCAGCTTATTTTTTTAAATCCTGATGATCCCAAAGATTTACTTCAAAAACATGAAATAAATGTTAAGAAGGTGGAAATTTTGGGTGGCATTGGCTTAAATTTAGAAGACTATCCATATCAACCATTGAGTAACATTCAGTTACCTCTCAAATTTCTTTTTATTGGTCGGTTATTGAAAGAAAAAGGAATTCATGAATTTGTTCAAGCGGCAAGACTGGTAAAAGCAAAATATCCTGAAACAGTGTTTACAGTGCTTGGTGCCATTGATCATGCAAATTTAGGTGCATTATCTGAATCTGAGCTCAATCAACTCATTCAAACTAATACTATAAACTATCCAGGTCATGTTAGTAACGTGAGTAGTTGGATAGCATCACACGATATTTTTGTTTTACCGTCTTATAGAGAAGGTGTTCCACGTAGTACACAAGAGGCAATGGCTATAGGGCGGGGAATTATCACTACTGATGTTCCTGGCTGCAGAGAAACTGTCGCTGATGGTGTAAATGGTTTTTTAGTACCAAAATGGAATGCTGAAGCTTTAGCACAAAAAATGATTTATTTTATTGAGCATCCTGAGATTGTATCTGTTATGGGTGGTAAGAGCTATAAAATAGCAAAATCCAATTTCGATGCAAATAAAGTTAATGAGAAACTTCTCGGTTTTTTAAACTTATAGTTTTGAAATGGTATTATAGGTTGTACTTTTTGTTTAGATTGAAGGGAAAAATGTATAATTTTTTTTTGAAACGATTTTTCGATTTTTCTATTGCATTACTTGGAATAGTTTTTTTAAGTCCAATTTTTTTAACTTTAACGGCTATTTTAATGTACTTGAATAAAGGTTCTGCTTTCTTTTTACAGCCAAGACCTGGAAAAAATGAAAAAATATTTAAAATAATTAAATTTAAAACTATGAATGATAAAAAAGATGAGAATGGTAATCTGCTACCTATGGGGCAAAGAATTACACCATTTGGCAAATTCTTGAGAAAAACCTCACTTGATGAAATGCCCCAATTGTTAAATATTTTAAAAGGTGACATGTCAATAGTAGGGCCAAGACCTTTACTAGAACAGTATTTACCATTGTATACTGATAGGCAGAGAAGGCGTCACAAAGTAAAGCCTGGCATTACTGGCTGGGCTCAAGTAAGTGGTCGTAATAATGTGACTTGGAAAGAAAAATTCGAATTAGATATTTGGTATGTTGATAATATATCATTTTTTAATGATATAAGGATTATGTTAAAAACGGCAAAAATTGTGTTAATGCGTAAAGATATTGCAGATGTAGAATTGGCTGTAACTCCTGAAGACTTTAAGGATTAAATATGGAAAATTTATTAACACCAGCATATATATTAGACAAAGAGAGTTTAAGAAATAGTATAAAAAAAATAATAGATAGTTTAAATAAAAATTTTAACAAAAACATCTTAAGCTACTCTTTGAAGACGAATTCATTACCATATATTCTCAAAGAAATTAAAGAGGCTGGGGGATATGCTGAAGTTGTTTCAAGTGATGAATATGAGTTAGCCAAACTGGTAGGATTTAAGACAAATAAGATTGTTTACAATGGCCCTTTGAAATGTAAAGATACTTTTTTAGAGGCTTTGATAGGTGGTTCAATTTTAAACATCGAAACTTATCGTGAAATCGAGTGGTTAAAATTATTACCTAAAAATAGGACTTTCAATGTTGGCATTCGTATAAATATAGATTTGAAAGAAATCTCTCCCGAAGATTCTAAAGAAGATGAAGATTATAGTAGATTTGGATTTTCTTATTATACCGGCGAGCTAGAAAAAGCAATAGATGAAATTAGTAAAATAGGTAATATTAAAATTGACGGATTGCATGCTCATCGTACTACATTGACGAGATCTATAAATTGTTATAAAAAAATCTGTGAATTTATAGGGCTAATATCTAATAAATTTGATTTAAACTTGAGTTATATTGATATCGGTGGTGGCTATTATGGAATAATGAATTCCAAACCAACTTTTGATGAGTATTTTAGCGAAATTGCTACTTCTTTAAGTAGGTATTTTGATCTTGATAAGACTGTAATTATTGTAGAGCCTGGGAATGCGATTGTTGCATCTTGTTTCGATTTTATTACTTCAGTGATTGATGTCAAAAAAAATAGAGATTTTTATGTGATAACTACTGATGGGTCACGCAATGATGTAGATCCATTTTTTAAAAAGTCGACATATTTTTACGAGTTGCTTCACGAAACTAAAAAAAAATCTGATGTGGTTAGTTTGCAGAAAATATGTGGATGTACATGTCTAGAGTACGACAAGTTATTCACAATCGAGAATAGTCATTTACTAAGTGTAGGTGATAAAATTGTATTTAAATCTGTAGGAGCTTATACAATGGCCTTATCACCTTTGTTTATTAGATTTTTTCCAAAAATTTATCTTTTAGATGAAAGTCAATATACTTTAATAAGAGATAACTGGTCAGCAAAAGATTTTTATAATATTTACGATACTAAAAGCTCTTTGTAGGAAATTTATATGAGTAAAAAAGTTGTAGTATTCGGTGCAACGGGGAATTTAGGGGCATATACTACTGTTCATCTTAAAACATTAGGTTATGATGTTTATGCGGTAGGCTATAGAAAATCTGATAACGGTTTTTTTAAATCTAAAGGGATTGAATATTTTTCTGTAGACATTACGAATAAAGATAATTTTTCTATTTTACCTCATGATATTTATGCTGTTATACATTTAGCCGGTGAGCTACCGTCACGATACTCTTACGAACCTGATAAATTGATTTCAAGTATTACTTTGGGAACATTGAATGTATTAGATTATATGGTTAAAGAAGGTGGTAAAAAATTTGTATTTCCTCAGACGCCTTTTGACCAATATGATAAACATAACACAAGTGACATGATATATGCGGATGACCCAAAAAAATTTCCATTAACTGGAGATCATTCTATCTACACGATTGCAAAAAATGCAGCTGTAGATCTTATAGACCATTACTCTGCTACATATGACTTCTTAAGATTTCATTTACGTTTTTTTACCATCTATCATTACCATCCTAATGCATATCATTATTCCAATTTTAAAAAGCAAATGATGCCTTATCGCATGTTAATGGATCGAGCTTCCAAATCATTAGATATTGAAGTGTGGGGGGATCCTACTCGCTCAAAGGAAATGGTATATGTCAAAGACTTTACTCAAATTGTAGAGAAATGTATTGAATCTGATGGTCCTGGTGGGATGTACAACGTTGGTGGTAAGGCAGTGTCCCTAGAAGAGCAAATAAATGGAATTATTCAGGTATTTTCACCTAGTGATAAAAAATCTAAAAAGATTTATAGACCTGAAAAAGCTAATTCATTACTAGCTAAACTTGATATATCGAAGACTGAAAATGAGTTAGGTTACGTGCAAAAATATTCCTATATTGAATCTTTGATAGATTTTAAAAATGAAATGATTAATGAGCCTTTTGCTTTATTATGGGGTAATAAAGAAGATTATTCTTTAGGTGATGACAAATGAATGTTTTATTTTGTAGCGTTGGTAGAAGAGCAACATTGCTTAAAAACTTTAAATCAAAATATCCTGAAATCACTATTTTTGCTACAGACAATTCCGAATTTGCACCTGCTTTACATTTCGCGGATAAAAAAATTTTAGCACCTAGAGTTGATTCTGAAGGTTATATTAATTTTTTACTTGAAGTTTGTAAGCAGGAAAAAATTGATGCAATTACCACATTAATTGATCCCGAGATTGAAATTATTTCTAAGAATAGAGATATTTTTATTGAAAATAATATTCTGCCGTTAGTGCCTGATTATAAAACTGCAGCATTATGTTTTGATAAGTTCGAGATGTATAAATATCTTAAATCGAATGATATTCCGACAATTTTAACTTATGACTCGATTCATTCATTTGAAAAAGATTTATTATTAAATAAGATTGATTTTCCAGTTTTTATTAAGCCTAAAACCGGTAGTGCAAGTGTTGGCGCACAGAAAATTAATGATTTATCAGAACTTACATCTAAATTTTTAGAATGCAAACATGATTATATCATTCAAGAATATATGGATGGAGAAGATATAGATGCAGATGTTTATGTTGATTGTATATCTCATGAAGTAATCTCTATTTTTTCTAAAAAGAAGTTAGAAACAAAAATCGGTGGAGCAAATAAAACAATTTCTTTTGTAGATAAAAAACTTTTCGATTTTATTGAATGTATTTTGACAAAATTTAGTTTTTTTGGTCCTCTCGATATGGACTTCTTTTTTAAAGATGGTAATTACTATTTATCAGAAATTAATCCGCGTTTTGGTGGTGCATATTTACATGCTTTTGGTGCTGGCGTGGATTTTTTTGAACTAATTATTAATAATATTCAAGGTGTTACTAATCACAAAAGAATAGGGTACTACGAGAGTGAAATCTTGATGATGATGTACGATGATGTAGTAATAAAAAAACTAAGTGAAATTTAATATCTTAAGAGTGAACTAACTAGTTAATTCACTCTTATTTCAAGAACATTTTTAGGAAAAGTCATGTTAAACACAGCATTTGAATCGTGGCCAAGTTTTACCCAAGAAGAAGCTAAAGTAGTTTCCGAGGTGTTATTATCTAATAAAGTGAATTATTGGACGGGACAAGAATGCCGTGAGTTTGAAAAAGAATTTGCTCAATTTGCAGAAACACAATATGCGGTTGCACTAGCTAATGGAACTGTGGCGCTCGATGTTGCTTTAAAAGCATTAGGTATTGGGGCAGGGGATGATGTGATCGTAACATCACGTACCTTCTTAGCTTCGGCAAGTTCAATTGTAACCGTAGGTGCAAATCCAATTTTTGCCGATGTTGAGCTCGATTCACAAAATATATCACGCCGCACCATTGAAGCAGTACTCACTCCAAACACCAAAGCCATTATCTGTGTACATTTGGCCGGTTGGATGTGTGATATGGACCCAATTATGCAATTGGCTCAAGAAAAAGGTCTTTATGTGATTGAAGACTGTGCACAAGCGCATGGTGCGAAGTACAAAGGTAAATCTGCTGGTTCAATTGGACATATCGGTGCTTGGTCATTCTGCCAAGACAAAATCATGACCACTGGCGGTGAGGGTGGTATGGTGACCACCAATGATGAAACGCTTTGGAAAAAAATGTGGTCATATAAAGACCATGGTAAAAACTTTGATAGTATTTACAACAAACAACACCCACCAGGTTTCCGCTGGTTACATGATTCATTTGGTACCAACTGGCGCATGATGGAGATGCAAGCCGTCATTGGTCGTATACAGTTAAAGCTAATGCCAGAGTGGACAGCGAAACGTAATGCAAATATGCAAACCATCTATGCAGCATTTGCCAACAGTCCATATTTTACCGTGTATCAAGCCTCAGAAGATTATGTACATGCTGCATATAAGTGCTATGTTCAAGTGAATAGCGAACAATTGCCATCAGGTTGGTCGCGTGATCGTATTATGGCAGAAATCAATGCACTGGGTGTGCCGTGCTATAGTGGTTCATGTTCTGAGGTGTATTTGGAGCATGCATTTGATGATACACCGTGGCGCCCTGAGACTCGATTAGGAAATGCGAAGAAGCTAGGTGAAACGAGCTTAATGTTCTTGGTACATCCAACCTTGAGTGAGGATAGTATGGCCAAAACAGTAAATGCCATTAAAGACGTAATTAAAAAAATATCGGGATAAAAGTGATATTGTAATATCTAAATTTGAAGGCATGGAGGGATATTCTCAATACCCCTCCTAAATAGCGATCATATAGAGTGATAAGATCTAGACTGTGAAATCAACGATTATAAATTTAGCATCAGCACCAAGGGGGACCAAACAACTTTTTCTAGTCTGTTTGGATTTTTTAGTATTTCCAATTCTGATTTGGCTATGTTATGCCATTCGCCAGTTTGATTTAGGCGTAGAAGTTGTGCCGAATCTGGCTTTTGGATCTCTTTGGGTATCTTTGATTGCAGTTTGTGCATTGGGCTTAGCAAGGATTTATAGTTTTATTGTAAGAGCCTTTAACGAAGCCTTCATTTTCCAGTTGGGTTTAGCGACAACACTCACTGTTTTGGCACTATATGCTTTAGCTTACTTTACTCATGCATTTATCCCAACTTCAATTCCATTGATGTTTGGGTTTATGATGTTCGCATGGATTTGGCTCAGTCGAGGGATCATTAGAGCTTTAGTTAAATATGTATTGCATGCAGATATTCCACGAAAAAGAATTGCCATTTATGGAGCTGGTTTTGCGGGTCAACAAGTCGCAGCTATGCTGAATAATTCTGATGAACATTTACCTGTGCTATTTTTGGATGATGATATTACGCTTGCAGCAAAAAATATTGGTGGATTGAAAGTCTATCATGCAGCGGATGCACAAAAAGTGCTGAACAAGCATCAAGTGAATGAAATTTTGATTGCTTTGCCTTCGGTGGGTCGTCAACGTAAAACTGAAATTATTAAAAATTTAGAACCTGCACACTTAAAAATTACCGAGATTCCAGGCTTAACAAAACTAGTTGATGGTGAAATACGACTGTCGGATATTCAAGAAGTCGATATTATTGACTTGCTCGGTCGTGATCCTGTGCCTCCTGTCGCCCATTTACTTTCAAAAAATATCACCAATAAAATTGTGATGGTTACTGGTGCGGGTGGATCGATTGGGTCTGAACTGTGTCGTCAAATTATCAAAAACGAACCTAAGCTGTTGGTGTTATATGAACTGACAGAGTTTGCACTGTATAGTATCGACAAAGAATTACGCCAAAAAACAGAGTTAACCATTATTCCGATCTTAGGCACAGTATTAGATCAGCAGAAGCTTGAGCGTGTCATTGCACAATATCAAGTACAAACCGTTTATCATGCAGCGGCTTATAAACATGTCCCTTTGGTGGAATGTAACCCGATTGCGGGTGTGAAAAATAATGCAGTCGGTACAGCCTTTAGTCTAAATGCTGCTGTACGAAATCAAGTGGAAACATTTGTGCTAATTTCAACGGATAAAGCAGTTCGCCCAACCAATGTGATGGGAGCAACTAAGCGTATGGCGGAGCTCTATTGTCAAGCGATGGCAGAGGCTCAAGATCATACTCAGGTGAGTATTGTGCGTTTTGGAAACGTGCTCGGCTCATCGGGTTCAGTGGTTCCGCTTTTCAAGCAACAGATTGCGAAGGGTGGTCCAATTACAGTGACGCATCCAGACGTCACGCGATACTTTATGACCATTCCAGAAGCTTCTCAGTTGGTGATTCAAGCCGGTGCTTTAGGTGAGGGTGGAGACGTATTCTTGTTGGATATGGGAGAGCCAGTCCGTATTCAAGATTTGGCGCGACAAATGATTTCACTCAGTGGATTAACCGTTCGTGAAGAAGCATCACAAACAGGTGATATTGCGATTCAGTATTCAGGTTTACGTCCAGGTGAAAAGTTATATGAGGAATTGCTAATCGATCAAGAGGATACACAGATTACCGAGCATAGTCGGATTCTAAGATCATTTGAAAAATCGTATCCGTTGGATGAAATTTTACCCATATTTGACCGTTTCTATGATTTAACCGCAACACATGAAGATGTTGATTGGGTGTTAACTCAACTAGAATATTATGTAGATGGGTATCAACGCGGTGCCGAAATTCGCGTTAACTAATTAAGTAAATTAAAAATTTTGTAGAGCTTTGAATATGTCGATCAAAAAAGCGATTCTTCCTGTCGCAGGTCTTGGTACACGTTTTTTACCTGCGAGCAAATCGATTCCTAAGGAAATGGTCACTGTAGTTGACCGCCCTGCAATTGAATATGTAGTCAAAGAAGCGATTGCTGCGGGTATTGAACAAATTATTTTAGTCACACATGCTTCAAAAGCATCCATTGAAAACTACTTCGACCGTAGTTTTGAGCTGGAAACCACATTAGAACAAAAAAAGAAATTTGATTTACTCAAAGAAATTACTGAAATATTACCGCCACATGTCAGTGTGATCAGTGTACGTCAGCCACAACCTTTAGGTTTAGGACATGCCGTACTCTGTGCAAAAGATGTGGTAGGTGATGATGATTTTGCAGTACTACTTCCTGATGTTTTAGTAAAAGATACCGCTGAAACCAATGATTTGAGCTTGATGATTCAGCGATATAATGAATCAAAAGCATCACAAATTATGGTTGAAGCTGTCCCTGAACAGATGGTCGATCAATATGGGATTGTAGATGTTGCGGAGTCGCCGCTTGAGGGACAAAGTATCCAAATGCAAGGTATTGTTGAAAAACCTGCAGTGGGTACAGCACCATCGAACTTATCTGTGGTAGGACGTTATATTTTGCCTGCAAAAATCATGCAATTGCTTGAGCAAACACCAAAAGGGACGGGCAATGAAATCCAACTGACGGATGCGATTGCGATGCTTCAACAAACAGATGTGGTAGAAGCCTATCGTATGAAAGGTCAAACCTTTGACTGTGGAAGTAAGCTGGGTTATTTAAAAGCGGTATTGCATTACGGTATTGATCACCCAAGTTTAGGTGAAGCTTTTAAAGTCATGATTAAAGACTTAAAACTTTAAAACGAGTACCGCTATGAATATTGCAGTATTTGGTCAGACCTTGTATGCAGGGGTGATGGCAGCATTATTGGCTGAATATGGCCATCGAGTCTTCTGGTGTGATCTTTTAAAAAAACCAGCATCGGAACAGGTTTATGCTCAAGATCAATCTGTACAACAGCTGCTTGAGAAATTACATCAGACTGGTGCAATAAAATACTGCACATTTGCAGCGATTCCCCTTGATGTGGATGCCTATTTTTTTAGTTTTAATCCGACTGAGCAAGTGCAAGGCATTGAAATACTCAAAGCCCTCAAGCATCGCACAATCAGTCATCCTAAATTAATGATTAATGCATCCACATTGGGTTTAAATGGAACCCAAAAGTTTGCTGAACTATTGCCTGAAGATGATTGGGTGTATGTACCAGATGTGATCCAAGAGGGCAATGCATTACGTAGCCTGACGCAAACATCACAACTGGTCGTTGGTTGTGAAAGTGATCGTGCTAAGCGTTTATTACAAGAGTTATTACGACCGCTCTTTCCACGTGAGCAACAATATCTATTTATGCCGGTTTTAGATGCGGAATTTACCAAGTTAAGCGTATCTGGCATGCTGGCGACCAGAATCAGTTATATCAATGATTTAGCTGTTGTTGCTGAGAAATTGGGGATTGATATTGAGCATGTGCGCCAAGGCTTAGCGGCAGATAGTCGTATTGGTCCTTCTTATTTATATCCAGGTGCAGGGTTTGGTGGGGAAAATTTCTCGCATGATGTACAAACCTTGGCGAGTACTGTTTCTGGTAGTGGGGCTAAGAGTCAGCTCTTAGCACAAGTCTGGGAGATTAACGAACAACAAAAGGAAATCCTCTTTCGAAAATTATGGAATCATTTTCAGGGGGATCTGAAGGACAAAGTCGTGACGATTTGGGGGGCTTCTTTTAAAGAAAATACGGCTCGTATTCAACAATCCCCGATTCATGCCATGTTAAAAGCTTTATGGGCACAAGGAGTTGTGGTTAAACTTCATGATCCACAAGCCTTGAACGAAATTGAAAAGGTGTATGGTCATCGCGATGATTTAATTTATTGCCAGGATCAATATGAAGCAGTGGATGATGCGCATGCGCTTTGTATCCTCACCGCGTGGAAACAGTATTGGTGTCCGAACTATCAAATCCTTAAGAAAACCATGCAACATACTTTAATTTTAGATGGTCGTAATATTTTAAATCCCGAATATGTGAAGTCGCAGGGCTTTGCTTATAAAGGAGTAGGGCGTTAATGGAACAGCCAAATCAGGAATATAATTCAGTCGCTGTTGAACAAGCGCTTGACAATCTAGAGCTTTTAAAAAAACAAATTGCACGTCAACATTTACGTAATTTTTTTCAGCAAGATTCTAATCGCTTTCAAAATTGTGCGATTTATTTCGAGCCACTCATTTTTGATTATAGTAAGCAGCGTGTTGATCTCGCTGCGCTTGATGCTTTAGTTGATCTAGCCCAAAACTGTGACTTAGCGGGTTGGATTAAGCGCTTATTTTCTGAAGAGCGGATCAATTATTCAGAAAGTCGAGCAGCCATGCATTGGGCATTACGCTTGCCGAAAGATCATGCTGAACATTCAAAGATCGCCAATCAAGTGCATCAGCAACTTGATCATATGTATGCTTTGGTTGAGAAGATACATATGGGTCAGTATCGTGGCGCAACAGGTGAAGTGATTCAAGATGTTGTGAATATTGGGGTGGGTGGATCAGACCTAGGTCCATTGATGGTCAGTCATGCGCTCTCGGATTTTAAACAAACCACTCAAAAGCCATTGAATGTGCATTTTGTGTCGACTATGGATGGAAGTCAGTTGTCTGACTTGCTGCATAAACTGCGGCCTGAAACCACGCTGTTTATTATTTCTTCCAAGTCATTTGGTACGATTGACACCTTATCCAATGCACAAACGGCGCGCTTGTGGCTTGAAAAAGCATTGGGTGAAGAGCTTGCCATTCTAAAACACCATTTTATTGGGGTGTCAACCAAGCCTGAGAAAATGTCCGAATGGGGAATTTCCCCTGAAAATCAACTGCTCCTTTGGGATTGGGTGGGTGGTCGTTATTCACTGTGGTCATGTATTGGATTACCAATCGCATTAAGTATTGGCGTAGAGGGGTTCAAGCAACTGCTCGCAGGGGCTTATGCGATTGACCAACATTTTCAAAGCACCGCTTTTTCATACAATATTCCGGTGCTGATGGGATTGCTGGGAGTATGGAATAGTAACTTTCTAGCAATGAAAACCCATGCAGTTTTACCCTACGATGGTCGACTCAAATATTTTGCTGCGTATTTGCAACAATTGGAAATGGAGTCCAACGGTAAATCTGTGCAACGCAATGGTGAGAAAACTACGTTAGATACCTGCCCGATTGTATGGGGTGAAGTCGGTCCGAATGCTCAACATGCTTTTTATCAATTATTGCATCAGGGTACACAGGCGGTCAGCAGTGATTTTATAGCGCCCATTAAACGTTATAACGGTGACCAATATACTTATGTGGATAATGCCGAGGCACTTAAGCAACAGCATTATCTCGCATTATCCAATTGTTTGGCTCAGTCACGATTATTAGCTTTTGGCAATGATGCTTTAAATCCTCAAGAGCTTGAGGGATTGCCACTCTATAAACAATATGACGGTAATCAGCCCAGCACGACAATATTGATGGATGAGCTCAATCCTTATAGTTTGGGTATGTTGATTGCTTTGTATGAGCATAAAGTGTTTGTGCAATCTGTCATTTGGAATATTAATCCTTTTGATCAATGGGGTGTCGAAAAAGGTAAAGAAATTGCCAATCAACTCTTACCTATTCTAAATGGTGAACAAAATGATTTGTCCAGGCTTGATGCGTCGACACAAGGTTTAATACAAATATTGATGGGGAAAGACAATGCCTAAAGTATTAGTGACAGGTGGTGCAGGATATATTGGTTCGCATACTTGTGTTGAATTGTTAAATGCAGGACATGATGTTGTTGTTCTTGATAATTTATCGAATAGCTCACCAGAATCTTTGAATCGCGTTCAAGCTTTCACGTCTAAATCTTTGGAATTTATCGAGGGTGATATTCTTGATCAAGCGATTTTGGATCACATTTTTCAAGCGCATCAGATTGACGCCGTGATTCATTTCGCAGGCTTAAAAGCGGTAGGTGAAAGTCAGCAAATCCCATTGAAGTATTTCGAGAATAATATTTCTGGCTCGATTAGCTTAGTCAAAGCGATGGAACGCGCCAATGTTTTTAATTTAGTCTTTAGCTCTTCTGCAACGGTGTATGATGAAGCCAATGTCTCTCCACTGAATGAAGAGATGCCGACAGGCATGCCAAGTAACAACTATGGCTATACCAAACTGATTGTTGAGCAGTTATTGCAGAAACTCGCACAAGCCGATGCACGCTGGTCAATTGCATTGTTGCGTTACTTTAACCCAGTTGGTGCGCATAAAAGTGGGCAGATTGGTGAAGATCCACAAGGCATTCCAAACAACTTAATGCCTTATGTGACTCAAGTGGCTGTCGGTCGTCGTGAAAAACTATCAATTTTTGGTAATGATTACGATACCGTCGATGGCACGGGTGTGCGTGACTATATCCATGTGGTGGATTTGGCGAATGCCCATTTATGCGCACTGGAAAATCGTTTAAATGCACAAGGCTGTCGTGCTTGGAATATTGGGACAGGCAATGGCTGTTCGGTGCTAGAAATTAAAAATACCTTTGAAAAAGTCAATGGTATTGAGATTCCTTTCGAATTTGCACCGCGTCGTGCAGGGGATGTCGCAACATCATTTGCAGATAATGCGCGTGCAGTTGCTGAATTGGGTTGGACGCCAAAATTTAATCTGGAAGATATGTTGGCGGACAGTTGGAATTGGCAAAAACAAAACCCAAATGGTTATCGTGAATAAAAAAAAGGAGCGTTTGAAACGCTCCATTTTTTATGAGGTTTTAAGCTTGAATGAGTTGAGTGAGCTCATCGACATAAGCTTGCATCGGCTTCGGATTTTTGTCTTTACGGCTTTCAATATTTAAACGGAGTAATGGCTCTGTATTTGAAGCACGTACATTTAAACGCCAAGCACCAAAATCCAAACTGACGCCATCCGTTTCATCAATTTTGGGATTTTGGTCAGCAAAATGATCAAAGATGTTTTGAATGGTTTCTTTTGTATCCGCAACTTTAAAATTAATCTCGCCAGAACAAGGGAACTTTTCAATCATTTCCTCAACCAGAGCAGAGAGTGGTTTTGCCGTTTCAGAGACAACTGAGATTGCCAATAACCACGGAATCATACCACTGTCACAATAGGCAAAATCACGGAAGTAGTGATGCGCTGACATTTCACCACCATAGACTGCATTATGTTCACGCATTTTATCTTTAATGAAAGAGTGGCCTGATTTCGATTGCACAGCTTCGCCTTGATATTGTTCAACGATATCGAAGGTATTCCACACCAAGCGCGGATCATGCACAATTTTTTCACCTTTCTGTTTCAGTAAAAAGGCTTGTGCCAAGAGACCGACGATGTAATACCCTTCAATGAATTGACCTTTTTCATCAAACAAGAAACAACGGTCAAAGTCACCATCCCAAGCGATGCCCATGTCAGCATGATGCTGAAGTACAGCATCGCAGGTGCTTGCACGGTTTTCAACTAAGATGGGGTTGGGAATACCATTTGGGAAGTTACCATCTGCTTCATGGTGAATTTTGATGAATTCAACTGGGACGTTTAATGCTTTGAATTTCGCTTCAATGGCATCGATCACATGACCTGCAGCACCATTCCCCGCATTGACCACGAGTTTTAAAGGTTTGATTTTAGCAGGGTCAATATAGGTCATCAAATGATCGATAAATTCGGGCAAGATATTATAATGTTGAGTTGTGCCTTTAATTTCGACTGCTTTGAACTGATTTTTTTCAGCAAGAAGTTGAATATCTTTTAAACCCGAGTCTGCTCCAATCGGACGAGCATTTTCACGTACAAGCTTCATGCCGTTATAGTCCATTGGGTTATGACTGGCTGTAATTTCGATCCCGCCTTGCACATCAAGATGGAATGCACCGAAATAAACTTCCTCAGTCCCCGTCATTCCTAAATCTAAAACATCAACGCCTGCATCATTCAGGCCATTGATGGTGGCTTGTTTCAGTGATTCACTGGTTAAGCGAACATCACATCCAACCACGACTTTTTGAGGTTGATAAATTTCGCCATAAGCACGTCCAACACGGTACGCGATATCTTCATTGAGTTCTGTGCCCAATTTTCCGCGGATATCATAGGCTTTGAAACAAGTTAATTTTTCCATGTTAAGGTTCTAATCTATTGAGCAAATTGAATACGAAAATTATAGCGATTTTATGTAAGTACGGCATGGGTTGAGATGAAAAATTACATTTAAATTCAGTAAATTAATTTACTTTATAATGCTTATTTTTGATTGTAAGTAAAGCAGCGCTCATAAGTGGATGAATTTTTTTGGAAAAAGTGCAGTGAAAGTTTATTTGTTTTAAAAAATGAATTTATAAAAATTTTAATAATAAAAAAGCCCTGATGAATATCAGGGCTTTTTTTGAATCTGGAGCGGGAAAGGAGACTCGAACTCCCGACCCCAACCTTGGCAAGGTTATGCTCTACCAACTGAGCTATTCCCGCGGAGTCTATCAATTTTTTAAGTGAAAAAACTGAATGAAAAAATTTTGAGCGGGAAAGGAGACTCGAACTCCCGACCCCAACCTTGGCAAGGTTATGCTCTACCAACTGAGCTATTCCCGCATGCCGTGTATAATACAGCATGAAAAATCAGGGTCAACAACTTTATAAAAAAATATCGTGTGATTGAATAAAATTAAAGCATTTCAATGTATTTCGCTTAATTTTTGATTGGTCTTAAGCTCAAGATCAAAGCGAAACTCTCCAATGGCGGTGTAGTTTATTTACTTTTTATTCTAAAACTTCACGGTATACTGCTGGCAACCAATGAATGCGTGTGGAATGTAAGCATGACTTTAGAGCAACAATTAATTGAACGTTTACAACAATTGTCTCCTGTGCACTTGGACGTGGTGAATGAGTCATCAGGTCATGGTGGCTATTTCCCTGGTAAAGAATCGCATTTTAAAGTCACTGTTGTAAGTGAAGTGTTTCAAGGCTTACGTTTAGTACAACGCCATCAAAAAGTATATGCACTGGCGGGTGACCTATTGAGTCCAGGAAAGATTCATGCTTTGGCGATTCATGCTTATGTGCCAACTGAATGGACTGGTCAAGCGCCAAATAGTCCTGAATGTGCACATGCACCGAAAGCTTAAATTTTAAAAGTAGGAGAGTGGCTGAAATGGATACACACTTAGTCATTAAAATCGTGCATATGTCGAGTTTGCTCTTGTTGATCATTGCTGTATTAGCACGTGCGACAACCTTATATTTTGGCGTCGAAAATCAACAACCCAATCCGAAAGGACGTAAGGCTTATGTTGCGCTTCAACATTTGGCATTTACTTTGGTCATTGGGACAGGCTTGATTTTATTGTTTTTGAATAATTTTCAAGTTCAGCCTTGGTTCTATGCCAAAGTGGTCTTAGTGATCGTAATGTTATCTTCATTAATTAAAGCATACCGCCAAGATGCGTCTGTACTGTTAATTCAACGTCGTGCGGGGGTATTGATTAGTTGTGTCGCATTTATGGCCATTATTGGCATTGTGATGATTAAGCCAACTTTCGGTTAATTGTTAGACACAATCGCTTAGGCTCTCACCCCTCTAGGTTAAACTTCATCTATAAAGTGAATTGAGCCTAGAGGGAATGATGCGTACACGTGTGGTGTTTAATCAAAAAGGTGGCGTTGGTAAATCCAGTATTACAGTAAACTTGGCTGCACTCAGTGCACATCAGGGTTTTAAGACGCTTGTCATTGACCTCGATCCTCAAGCCAATTCCAGTCAGTATCTATTGGGCGATGATGCGACTTATAATGCCGATAAACCTGCACTAGAACCCAATATTGAAAATTTTTTCGAAGATGTATTGGCGAATCAGTCCAGCAAAGGTTTGATTGGTCAAGCCATTGGAAATTTGCTCAAAAATAAAAATAAAGGCTTAGAAGCTTATATACACCAGTCACCATTCCCATCTCTCGATGTTTTGCCGGCAAGTCCCTCGCTTGGTGCTTTAGAGCATAGTCTCGAATCCAAACATAAAATTTATAAGCTACGTGACGCGATTCAGCATCTAGCAGGGACTTATGATCGGATCTATATCGATACACCGCCTGCATTTAATTTTTTTACTTTGTCGGCATTAATTGCAGCAGACCGAGTGTTGATTCCATTTGATTGTGATGTCTTTTCTAAGCGTGCTTTAAACACGTTGATCGAAAACATCATGGAAACCCAAGATGATCATAATGATCGCTTGGAAATTGAAGGTATCGTCGTTAACCAGTTTCAAGCGCAAGCAAAACTTCCTCGTGAAGTGGTACAGCAGCTTAGAGATGAACAACTACCTGTGCTCAATGCGATGTTGCCACCGTCGGTATTAATGAAAGAGTCTCATCATAAAAATATGCCGTTAATCTATTTAAATACAGATCATAAATTGACGCAGGCCTACCAATCATTGTTCAATGAAATCGAGAATAAATAAGATTTGAGAAGAGTATGAACTCACGCGCGATGAAAATGGTCATGCAACTTAGTGCATTCGGTACGGTTGCTGTATTGATGACTGCTTGTGCGACAACGGTTAAACCGAGTTATGTTTCTCCGACGCAATATCAAGCATTGAACTGTGTACAACTTGGTGCTGAATTCAATCGTATTCAGCAGTACATCAATAATGGTGTACAACCGCCTAAACGTACAGGTGTTGGCGTTGGTCTAGGTGTTGGTGGTGGCTGGGGCCGTGGCGGTTGGGGCTTTGGTCCTTCAGTTTCTGTCAATATGGGACAGTCATCGAATACCAAAAATACTGAATTGTCGCGATTATATGGCGAGCAAGATGCGATCTCACAAGCGGCAACTTTCAAAAATTGTCCTTATGTCCCTAAACGTCAACAGCAAGCTCAGTAATTTAAAAGGGCTGTTCAATCTGAGCTTGAGCAGCTTTTTTTTTAGCAAAATGTTTCAATGTAAATTTATTAAAATCAATATTTTATAAAATTATTAACTGAAAATAGACGTGACATTCATCATTCCTTCACTTTAAAAACTTGTCTTTAAATTCGTTTTTCGTTTAAGGTGTGCCTCTTCTAAATCTCTGATTTTAATCTATGGTAGAAAGTTGGCTTTATATTTTTGCAGTGTTCGCGGTATTACTTATTCCCGGTCCAACCAATGCATTATTGGCTAGCGCAGCACATCACCATGGTGTATTAAAAGCATTCTATTTCGTACCTCTTGAATTACTGGGTTATATCTACGGCATTAGCATTTGGGCACTGTTGGTGCATTTAACCCTACCAATTTGGCCAATGCTGATTCATATCTTACATTTGGTGAGTGCAGTTTATGTGATTTGGATGGCTTTTCATTTATGGAAAGCTTCACACCTTAAGCAATTGAGCCAAAAAAACGTTCGAATGAGTCGCAGTCATCTTTTTAAATCGACATTGAAAAATCCAAAATCTATTTTGTTTGCAGTTGGTATTTTTCCAGCATGGACTTGGGATTCTTTTCAAAACTATTTTTTAGTTTTGGGTGTATTCACCTTATGTTTAATTCCATGTGCTTTATTTTGGATGTATTTTGGTCGTAAAGTCTTGGCAGGGAATCAGACGGTGGTCAGCGCAGATCGCTTATACAAAGGTTCTGCCATGTTACTTATGCTCAGTATGTTACCTGTCATTATTGGATTTTTCTAAGCCATTCAATATTTTGTAGAGATAAAAAAAGCAGATTCTTGGTGGGGAATCTGCTTTTTTTGACGTCTAATGATTACATCATTTCGGGATTTTTCTTTGGGAAAAACTTGTGGCGAATAAAGCCAATGATCCCCGGCAATACGCTTAGAATAATGATTCCGAAAATTAAATGGGTGAAATTGTCTTTCACGATCGGCATATTACCGAACAAGTAACCCAAGGTGATAAACGAAGAAATCCACAAGAAAGCACCAACGACATTGTAAGTAATGAAGTATTTGTAGTTCATGCTTCCTGCACCAGCGACGAAGGGTGCAAATGTACGCGCGAATGGGACAAAACGCGCAAAAATAATGGTTTTACCGCCGTGTTTTTCGAAGAATTTTTGCGTATAAACCAAATGTTTTTTATTGATAAATCGAGATTCAATTTCAAAAACGCGTGGTCCGATATATTTTCCAATATGATAATTTAAGGTATCACCCAATACTGCTGCCGTGAATAACAACACGCCCAAAAGCCACGGATCCATTGCACCTGTTGAGGCTGCTAACGCACCTGCTGCAAACAGTAAACTGTCCCCGGGTAGAAAAGGCATGACCACCAAGCCCGTTTCTACGAAAATAATCAGGAATAAAATTCCGTAAATCCAAATGCCATAATTGGTAATAAATTCAAGTAGATGATCATCTACATGCAGAATAAAATCGATTAAATCCATGAGGGGTGAACTGAGCAAAAATGTGTTCAAATGCTAACAGCCATCGGCGCTGATGTCAGTAGTCAATTGATTTAAATTATAGGTGAATTATTGTTCTGATTATGCAACGCTGATTCTTTATATTGATTGTTTATCCTAAAAATAAAAGCTACTAATCTAGGGTCATTACCAAAAACAAAACGTAGATAGGTCAACCCAATGTTTAATCCAAATCAAGTGATTAAAAAAATTGTTGCTCAACCCACAGTGCATGCAACTTTAACCCTCGTCGCACGTGTCCTTTTAGCATATATCTTTATTGTGGCGGGATGGGGCAAACTCGCAGGTTATAGCGCAACAGTTGGATATATGGAAGCGATGGGTGTGCCGGGTGCATTATTGCCAATGACCATTTTGGTTGAACTGGGTGGAGGCTTAGCACTGTTATTTGGGGTACAAGCACGATTATTCGCAGTAGCTTTAGCTGGTTTCAGTTTAGTTACCGCATTTCTTTTTCATGGTGCGCCTGAAGATTCGATACATTTCATGAAAAACTTTGCTATGGCGGGTGGTCTAATCTTTCTCGTATTGCATGGTGCAGGTCAATGGAGTGTTGATCAGCGTTTTGAAAAATAAATGACAAATAGGCAATGCAGGTGAAATGAGACAATTATTCGCCTGCTGCATCGTGATCTGAATGTAACTCCAAGGCTTATATGATCAGAGCAATCGACTGAAATTGTTGAATAAAAAGACAATATTTAATAATAATGTATTGAAATATAGAGAGATTTGAATAGTGTGCGTAAGCTTAATAAAAATGATAGAATAGCGCGCTAATCCTTCGTTAGCCTTTCATAGTTGTTATCATGACTACCAATACTCAAATTACCGAAGATCGTATCCTGATTTTGGATTTCGGCTCTCAATATAGCCAATTGATCGCACGTCGTGTACGTGAATCAGGCGTATATTCTGAAATGTATGCTTTTGATATGTCGGAAGAGGACATCCGCGCATTTAATCCAAAAGGGATTATTCTTTCAGGTGGTCCTGAGAGTGTTCACGTTGAAGGCAGCCCACGTGCGCCAGAAGTTGTGTTTAACTTAGGCGTACCAGTATTGGGTATTTGTTACGGTTTACAAACGATGTCTGCTCAGTTGGGCGGTAAAGTTGAACCGGGTACAGTTCATGAGTTTGGCTATGCTGAAGTCGATATTAAAGTACGTGATGCTTTAATTGGCGATCTTGAAGATTCAGCAGACAAATTGAAAGTATGGATGAGTCATGGCGATAAAGTGACTCAAATTCCAGAAGGTTTCCAAATTACTGCAAGTACACCAAGCTGCCCAGTGGCAATGGTGTCTGACGAAGCTCGTCGTTTCTACGGTATCCAGTTCCACCCTGAAGTAACACATACTGCTAAAGGTAAAGAGTTACTTGAGAACTTTGTACAAAAGATCTGTGGTTGCCGTAGCCTATGGAATTCTGAAAACATCATTGATTTGCGTGTTGAACAATTACGTGAACAGATTGGTGATCAGAAGGTTCTTCTTGGTCTTTCAGGTGGTGTAGATTCATCTGTTGTGGCTGCATTGCTTCACAAAGCAATTGGCGATCAATTGACATGTGTATTCGTTGACAATGGTCTTCTTCGTTTAAATGAAGGGGATCAAGTGATGGAAATGTTTGCGAAAAACATGGGTATCCGTGTGATTCGTGCTGATGCTGAACAACGTTTCCTTGATGCTTTGGCAGGTGAAGTTGATCCTGAAGCAAAACGTAAAATCATTGGTCGTGAGTTCATCGAAGTATTTGCTGAAGAAGCACGTAAGCTTGATGGCGTGAACTTCCTTGCGCAAGGTACGATTTATCCTGATGTGATTGAATCTGCTGCAAGCAAACAAGGTAAAGCGCATGTGATTAAATCACACCATAACGTGGGTGGTTTACCAGAAGATCTCGCTTTTGAATTGGTTGAGCCAATTCGTGATTTATTTAAAGATGAAGTACGCCGTTTGGGTACGACTTTAGGTTTACCATTTGAGATGCTTTATCGTCACCCATTCCCAGGACCAGGTCTTGGTGTTCGTATCTTGGGTGAAGTGAAGAAAGAGTATGCTGACATTCTTCGTTTAGCCGATGACATCTTCATGCAAGAACTTCGTGCAAGTGGTTGGTATGACAAAACTGCACAAGCATTCGCTGTATTCCAACCAGTAAAATCTGTGGGTGTAGTCGGTGATGGTCGTCGTTATGCATGGGTGATTGCACTTCGTGCGGTTGAAACAGTTGACTTTATGACGGCTCGTTTCGCACATCTCCCTTATGATCTTGTTGATAAAATCTCTACTCGTATCATGAACGAGATTGCAGAAGTTTCACGTGTTGTTTATGACGTATCGTCTAAACCACCAGCTACGATTGAATGGGAGTAATTTAGGGCTTTCAAGAAACAACGTTTCTTGCCTAAATTACGCCAAGAGCTATGCTTGCGGCAGTGTCTGAATCGAGACATACCCCAGTAAAAAGGACGCTTAGGCGTCCTTTTTTATGCTTCTACAGTTTCAGCTAGTATTTGTTGAGTAAGAGGATCATTGTCTATAGTGATATTGATACTTTCTAATAACGCATAATATTGGGTGATATCTTCACTTCTAACTTTTTCAATAATTGCTTTAGCAGATTTTTGCATTTCAGGTTGTTCTGCGATTGTTCCACCACGTTCTAGTACACCTGTCATATGCGAATATTCGTTATGAATTCTATCTGTCAGGGTTTTAAATATGTGATCACCCCAAAAAGCTTTTAGTTGACTATCCAATTGATATGAAGCTGATGGGAATTTATAGAATGTATAGATCTCTAAAAATTTTCGAGCATTATTTCCAAAGTTATAAAAAATATGGAAGTTAGAATCATCAATGTTACTTACCGTTGCGCATTTATAAATTTGTTCAAATAAAAAATTGAATTCAGTTAAAAATTTACTTAAGTAAAGTGGCATTTTCTGAATCTGTGAAAATGAATCATGTCTTTGAATTAAGTAATAACCTGTTTTTCTCTTATGCTCCTGAACTGTTGCAATAGAGCTGTCGGGATCTACCCCAGATACTCTACGTAAGTATTTTAAGAATTCTAGATTGTGTGTGGAAATAAACAATTGAGAATACTTTTTCTCTTTACAGATTTTTTCTTCAATAAGAGAAAAGATAAAGAAAATATGATTACTATCTAAGCTACAAATTGGGTCATCTATCCAAATAATTGGTTGTTCACCACTGTTTAAAGACTCTTGGACTTTTGCTAAGAAATAACAAAAAGAAATTAAGCTACATTCACCTTCACTCAAATTGTGAGCTTTAGTTTTAATTCCTTTTTTAAGTCGCTGTATTTCAAATTTTATGGATTGACCATTTGTGATAGTCGTTTCTATAGGCTCAAGACTTAAATGTTGATGACCAAAATCATGCTGTAAAATTTCATTAATACGTCTACAAGCTTCTCCCTCGGACTTTAATTTAGCTTCTTCAGTTTCAATTTCTGAGAGAATTTTATCTTTTCGAGTTCTTAATGTTGTTAGTTCAGTTTCTAAAGGCGCTATAGCTTGCAATGCAAGCTCTATATTTGAGGTTAATTGAGTATAGTTAATAAGTTGTAAGAAATGATAAATATGATTTAAACGTAATGCATTTTTAGCTTCAATTTGTAAAGAAGAAAGTTGATCATTTTTCTGTATGCATTCTGTTCTAATCTGAGAAACTCTTTCGAGGATAGTGGTGATTTCTGTAGAGTAGTCTTCAGGAAGTTCAATTAAAAACTCTGAAAATAGTTTTTTATCTTTATCCTCTAATGCTTTTTTGAGTAGCTCGATAGATGCTTTTTGTTTGGCAAAAGTATTTTGCAGATTCGTTTGAAGTTGAGAGAGTTCAGGATAGTATTGTCTGTAATAGGTCGTTATATCAAAACTGATATTTAATTGACGATCACTTAATAAATTATTGAGAGATTTTATTTCGTCAGCAATTCTATTACGGAGCTTATCTGTTTCTTCATCAAAATGATTGGCTAACTCTTTGCGTCTTTCAATACTAATTTCATTATTACAGAAAGCGCAAGTTGTACGATCATTATGTAGTGGATGTCCTGTTTGTACCCATGAATTTAGAGAGGGATTATTTTTTAATTCATCAATTTTATCTGAGCTACCAACAACTGATCTCAGTATGTCATTTGTTGAAGTAATGATAGATTGAAAATTTAAATTGTAAGTAGCAAGAATAGAGGGATTAGCTAGTTCACGTTGATTTAAGATATTACGGTATTCTAGTTCTTTATCAGAATCTAAAGTCTGATACCCTGATTCCAAAACTAAAGGAATATCTCTCTCTTTTAGTTTACGAATATTATAATCTTGATCGCCAAATAGATTTGGTTGAGAGCGAATAGATTCAGGATTTCCTGAAGCTTTAGATCTTAAGTGGGTTTCAAGTACTTCTTTGGCATTTTGGTGTTTTTCGCTAGCTTTATCTAACTCGTCTTTTTTATTTTTGATCTTAAGTGACAAGCCAGTTTCTGCATTTTCTTCATTTGATCCTAACTCATTTTTTAGTGTTTGAATGCGGGCGAAAATTTGTTGGTTATCACCGCCCAAAGTAACTGAAAAAGACTCAATGTTTTCATCTTCGTTATGTATAAATTTTAAATTTTCTTTTACGAAATCAGAATTATAAACATGAATAGGATATTGAAAATTTTGCAAAGTACTTTGAGTGATCTCAGTATCATCAAAAAGCTTAATTTTAAAGTTAGGATTATCGTATTTATGAGGAAGTTTCTTTTTCTCAAGACTTCTAATTATCTTTGAAAGACTTGTTTTTCCTGAATAGTTGCGTCCATAAAAGATATTGATATCTTTAAAGTCATAAGTGTGACCATTTTCAAGACTTAAATTTTCATCCCAATTGAAATCTTTAAAAATGGAAAAGTTTCTAATTTCTGAAATTTTTTTAATTTTCATAAGAGTACCCCAAAAAGCATTTTAAAAATTATAAGTATTTATTTTATAAAGTATTTTCTATAATAGTTAAAGGCAAAATTAATAATTAATAATTTTGATTTCTACAAAACTCCAATTGTCCTACTCATAGTATTCAGCGTATTAAGTCTAAGGTGGTTCAATTTGCATGACCTTGTTAATATCTATAACAAAGATAGCCATTTGCCAAACTTTTAGGATAACAACATGACCAATAATACTTATACCGAATTGTCTCATTCAGAAGACTGTGAAAAGCACGCCAACCAATTTATTCAGGAATTTCCACTGCGCCGTGCAGAAATCGGTCAAGGAACAGTGATCAAACGCGCTTTACCAAGTCGCCATAAGCGTATGATTGGCGCATGGTGCTTCTTAGATCATGCAGGTCCTGTGACATTTGAAGCTGGACAAGGTTTAGATGTTGGTCCACATCCACATATTGGTCTTCAAACCTTTACTTGGATGATTGAAGGGACCATGTTGCATAGCGACAGCTTAGGGACAACAGATCAGCTGATTCAGCCCAAGCAAGTCAACCTCATGACAGCAGGTCGAGGTATTTCACATACTGAAGTCGCGCCAGCGAATGAAACAAAAATGCATGCTGCCCAACTTTGGATTGCATTGCCTGATGATAAAATTACCATCGATCCAGCTTTTAATCACTATCCTGAATTACCCGTGCTTAATCAGTCAGGTATCGAATTTACGGTATTGGTCGGTGAGTATCTAAATACAGTATCACCAGTCAAAGTACATACTGAGCTTTTAGGTGTTGATTTATTTGCGAAAGCAGCCACAAAGGCACGTTTACCTTTAAATCCAAAGTTTGAATATGGATTCATGGCGCTTGAAGGTACAGCAACTATTAATGGTCATCATTTAGATGAAGACAATATGGTGATTTTAGAGCCAGGGCTAGAACATGTGGAAGTAGAAATCCATGACAATAGTCGTGTACTGCTTTTGGGCGGTGAGCCATTTGAATCACCAATTTTATTATGGTGGAATTTCGTTGGACGTACGCAAGAAGAAATCAAAATTGCACGTGATCAATGGATAGCAGAAGATCCACGTTTTGGGTCAATTCCATCATACCAAGGCGAGCGTTTGAAAGCTCCAACATTGCCTGATAGCATGCGCCCATCTAAATAATAAGACAAAGAAGGAAAATAAAATGGCAACGATCGCAAGTGCAAAGGTCACCACACTACCTGAAAAATGGGGCGGTGAAATTCAATCTGGTCAGCACACATTTCTTACCGATAAACCTGAATCATTCCAAGGTTTAGATCGTGGGCCTGCACCGTATGATTTTATTTGTTCAGGATTAATTTCCTGTACAATGATCACATTAAGGATGTATGCTGAGCATAAAGGACTGGATTTAGGCGAATTTACTGTCGAGGCAGATTTTAAAGCCAATAAAGAAGGGCAGGAATGGATTGAGCGTCGTTTAAGTTTCAAAACTATCTTAGATGAAGCGCTACAAGAAAAAGTTTTAAATGTGTGCCAAAAAACACCCGTCACTAAAACATTGCTCAGAAGTGTCGAAATTAAAACAACAATGGTTTAAATATAGACAACTTAATAGGCATCAACATTCTGTATTTTTGTAATTTACAGCTAAAAAGAAGACATTTTGTGTAAAGCAGGATGTCTTTTTTTTATTCAAAATGGCTATATAGAGAGAAATAAAATTAGGTGGTCTTATGCTGACATTACATCATTTAGAAAAATCACGTTCTTCAAGAATTATTTGGGCGCTAGAAGAGTTAGGTGCTGAATACAAAATTCAACATTATAAAAGATTGCCGACTTACGCCGCTCCACCAGAATTGAAGAAGGTTCATCCTTTGGGGAAATCACCAGTGATTACTGATGATAATTTAGTAATCGCAGAATCTGCGGTGATTTTAGATTATCTGGCAGATCGCTATGATAACCAGCATCAATTTAAACCCCAGTCACAGCCTGACTTAACACAATATCAGTATTGGATGCATTACGCTGAAGGCTCATTAATGCCACTTTTAGTGATGACCTTAGTTCTCTCGTTTGTACCTCCTAAAGTACCTTTTGTGATTCGACCAATTGCCAATAAAATTATTGATGGGGTGACTGATGGATTTATACAACCGCGTCTCGCTGAACATATTCAATTTTTAGAACAGCATTTGGCGCAACATGAATTTTTTACATCTCAGTTTTCATTTGCAGATATACAAATGAGTTTTCCCTTGATCGCGATGGATGAGCGCTTAAATGGAAAATATCCGAACATTCATGCGTATGTAAAACGCATAAAACAAAGACCTGCTTATCAGCGAGCGGTCATCAAGGGTGGTGATTAAGATGGCAGATCAGGCAGTGAAATTAATCTTCCTGCCCGGAGCATCTGGCAGTACTGCATTTTGGAAACCTGTTCAATCACATTTTGAATCTGAGTACGATACGCACATCATTGCTTATCCCAGTTTTGGTGAATATCCTGATCATCCACATGTAAATTCAATGTCAGATTTACAAGATTATGTATTTGATCATCTTCAGCGCCCAAGTATTCTGATCGCTCAATCTATGGGTGGGGTCATTGCTGTTCAAGCGGCGTTGAGGTATCCAAAATTGATTCAAGGTTTGGTGTTGGTCGCTACGTCAGGTGGCGTTGATTTAACACCATTTCATGTTAAAGATTGGCGTGCAGAATATCAAAATGAATATGAAGTGCCGCACTGGTTTATTGATGATGAAACCAAATTAGATGAACGGCTTGCTGAAATTGAATGTCCTGTACTATTAATCTGGGGCGGAGATGATGACATTAGTCCTGTCGCAGTAGGTGAGTATTTAAATCACGCTTTTAAGTATTCAGAGCTGAATGTGATCCCGAACGGACAACATGACTTAGCTAAAGTTTATGCGCCAGAGTGTATTTCTTTTATTCAGCGCTACTTAGCAAAATTTTAGGTTTGCTTTAGACTAAAAAAGGATGCTAATCGCATCCTTTTTTTTGATTATCGTTTTACAACGATTGAATCAATACCGCTGTGTTGTAGGGTTTGCTGAGCGATGACAGCAGCTTCTTGAGAGTCATAAGGTCCAGAGACAACACGATACCAAGTTTGTCCGCCTTCCGTGGTTTTAATGACATCTGCAGATAAGCCGTTGAGAATAATTTCAGCACGACGTGCATCAGCACTGTCTGGATCTGGATAACTTCTGACTTGTAAAAGGTAGCTACTCGCCACGGGTTGAGGTTCTGCATTTTCAATCAGTTCACCCTCGGTTGTTGTAGCATCAGTAACCACAGGTGCTTCCACGATGACAGGTGCGGTGTTCACTTGCTGATTTTCAGGTACAGCTTGATCGGGGATTGGAGTCACTTGTTGTTGAGGCAATAAATCGTAGAAGCGATAATCTTTATTCGTATCTTCTTGATAATGTTCAGATTGAATATCATTGCTTTTTGGTTGGACTGGCGCCCACGGTTTCCATAGCATTAAGGCTACGGCAAAACTCAGTACAATTAAAATCAGAACAAGCATACCTAACCATTTTGGTATTAATGGTTGTTTAGGTTTGTTAGGTCTTTCTGATACACCACGCTGCGTTTTTCCAAACACTTGGAAACCTCTCTTATTTTAAGATCATGCAATGGAAAATTGGATTACCATCACATGGAATTTTTATCTCATTTTTTTCAATAATAAAAGTCTAAAGAGGTGAATCTTTTAAAAAGATTCACCTTCGATGACTTACATACTTTCAGGTGCAGAAACGCCTAAAAGCTCTAAACCATTTTTCAAGACTTGACGAACATTTACCGATAACAACAAACGTGCTTGGGTCAGATCAGCATCATCACCGAGTACTTTATTTTCGTTGTACCAACCATGGAACAATGCTGCAAGTTCTTTTAAGTAGTTACCTACTTGATGCGGTTCATGGCTGTTTGCAGCACGTGCAATAATTTCAGGGTAGGCTGCAAGTTTTGCTAAGATTTCAGTTTCAGCTTCTAATTCAAGCTTTGCGGCAAAACCACGCGCAGTGGTCACATCGAAGTTGATGTTCAAGCTGCTTGCTTTTTCTAGCATACGACAAATACGTGCATGAGCATATTGAATGTAATACACCGCATTGTCTTTACTTTGAGAAACCGCGAGATCCAGATCAAAGTCGATGTGCTGTTCAGACTTACGCATGACATAGTAGAAGCGAGCAGCGTCGTTGCCGACTTCTTTACGTAGATCACGCAATGTGACAAATTGACCTGAACGAGATGACATTTGAACCATCTCACCACCACGCCATAGGCTGACGAATTGTACTAATAACACAGTCAGTTTTTTTGAGTCATATCCCATCGCATCAATCGCCGCTTTTACACGTGCGATATAACCGTGGTGGTCTGAACCCCAAATATCAATAATGTCAGTATAACCACGCTGAAGTTTATTCAGATGGTAAGCAATGTCAGAAGCGAAGTAAGTGGTTTGGCCATTACGACGTTTTACAACACGGTCTTTTTCATCACCAAATTCTGTTGATTTGAACCAAATGTTGCCATCTTTCTCATAGAGGAAGCCGCGTTGATCAAGTGTTTGTAATGCTTCTTCAATTTTTTCAGTCAATGATGCTTCACTGAACCATTGGTTGAAAGTCACACCAAATTCACCAAGATCATCTTTAATATCATCAAGAATTGCTTTTAACGCAGCTTGATGAAAAACGCGATAACCTTCACCTATTAACGTCTGCGAGTTAAAAATTAGACCATCAATGTGTTTTTCTTTATCGCCAGAAATTACAACCTTGTTGCCTTCGGCATCAAGTTCTTCAGCATACTGCACATCTTCTGGCACATCTTTAAAAACATCAGCTACAGGGCGAACATATGCATCGTCGTCTTGATCAATAATGCTTTGTGCAATTTCTTTAACGTAATCGCCTTGGTAAGCATTTTTAGGGAATACTAATGTTTGACCAGTTAACTCAAGGTAACGTAGATAAGTAGACGTCGCTAAAATGTCCATTTGACGACCAGCGTCATTCACATAGTATTCACGATCCACTGTAGCACCAGTTGCTTCAAGTAAATTCGCAACCGTCATGCCATATGCTGCGCCACGACCGTGACCCACATGTAAGCTTGATGTCGGGTTCGCAGAGACAAACTCAACTTGGATTTTTTTCGTAGCATTAACTTGCGTACGACCAAAATCATTAGCTTGTGCCTGAATAGCATCAAGAACAGCAAAACGTTGGTCTGCATTCAAGAAAAAGTTGATAAAACCAGGACCAGCGATTTCCGCTTTACTGATATCTGCAACTTCTGGGAGTGCAGCAAGAATTTTTTCTGCTAATTCACGAGGCTTCATACCTGCAGCTTTAGACGCGATCATTGCGATATTCGAAGCGAAGTCACCATGGCTTCGGTCTTTGGTTCGCGTTAAGTTTCCGCTGTTGTTAAAGTCAGATGGGAGGACCCCTTCAGCTTGAAGAGATTGCACTGCATGATCGAGAGCTGCTTGTATTGCCGTATTCATAATTTATCGAAAAATTAATGTCGCAGAAAAACGACAAATATAGCAAATTTAGCGCTCATTAGCGAAGCAGATTTGCGTTGAATAAAACTTATCCGACATAAAAAATAATAAAATCAGTTTTTTTAATCACTATGCGCTATTTGCAGAATTAACGATGATGAAATTAATCTTTTACATCTAATGCATATCGATGATTGAATTGAGCCTGATTGTCTTTATCTCATTTAATGTGAATTTAAATAGAAATCAGGCAATTTTATGACTCGAAATTAAGCCATACACGTGACAGGCTTATTTAGTAATTCTGCTTTACCATTTGGGAAAGTGTATAACTTAGATGCATGGAAGATTTTAATGGTTTTGGCCTTTTGAGCAGCAGTTTGAAATGTCGCTAAATTTTTTTGATTCGCCAAACTAAAAGGATTTCCGTAATTCTTATTGTCGAGTAGTACTTGGATCGTTCCAACTTCAGGCTGAAGACTATTTAAAATTTCCGAACCTTCCACATTTTGTATGCTGAGACTTGGTTTTTGGACACTATTCTTACAATTTAAACGCAGGAACAGCATGTGACCATCAACTGCTTTGTTTTGTAAGTCATAAATTCCTTGAAGGTCATTTTCGATATATACCCACTGACCAATCGGCATATTTTGTTTAAGTTTCTCAATTTGCTCGAGGGTGGTTTTACTAATATCAACAATGCCTTTTTTATCAATTTCAGGGGTTTTATCAGCGCGGGCTAAGCCCACCATTGAAAGTGCTTTATCACCGACCTTTGAGGTCGTGTCAGTGATGGTTTGACAACCCGTCACATTTAGCAATGAAATAATAGTCAATGGCAAAATGGCAATTTTAGCTGTAATTTTCATGTGGATCTAATAATGAAGTAAAATACGATTGAATCCGATATTAGCTGAATCGTTCAGATTAGTTTGCAAAAAAAAGTTAATAAGCATGAATAATACATTTGAAATGTGATAGTTTTATCTATTTCTCTATCAATAGAATGATGGATTGAAGTTATAAAATTTAAAAATACTGCCAATATTATTATCAATTTTATAAATATACATTTGTCTTCATTTCGGCTTAAGCTATTTCTTAAATAAATGGTAAAAATGAAATGAAAAGGGTCTGAATTTAGGCCTGATCCATGAGATTAGAGATGACAACTGAACACACTGAAGTGAAACACCCTCTTTATACCCCTTATGCTGGCTTTACTTTGCTTGAACTACCTCTCCTTAATAAAGGCTCTGCGTTCACTGAGGAGGAGCGAGCAAGTTTTAATCTCAATGGTTTACTACCTCATGTGATTGAAACGATTGAAGAGCAACACCAACGTTCATATCAACAATTTACGTCATTTCATGACGACATTAATAAGCATATTTATCTGAGAAATATACAAGACACCAATGAGACTTTGTTTTATCACCTCATAGAAAATCATTTATCAGAAATGATGCCGATTATTTATACCCCAACGGTAGGTGAGGCTTGTCAACGATTTTCTGATATTTACCGCCGTCATCGTGGTGTATTTATTTCATATCCTGATCGTGCCAACATTGACGATATTTTACAAAATGTGAATAAGAACAACGTCAAAGTCATTGTAATCACAGATGGTGAACGCATTCTTGGGTTAGGTGACCAAGGGATTGGTGGGATGGGAATCCCAATCGGAAAATTATCTCTCTATACCGCATGTGGTGGTATTAGCCCAGCGTATACACTACCCATTACATTGGATGTAGGTACCAATAATGCACAGTTGCTAAATGATCCAATTTATTTAGGTTGGAATCAGCCTCGTATTAGTGGCGATGAATACTATGACTTTGTGGATGACGTACTTCGTGCGATTAAACGTCGTTGGCCAAAAGCTTTAATTCAATTTGAAGATTTTGCTCAAAAAAATGCAATGCCATTGTTGGAAAAATATCGTGATCAATATTGTTGTTTTAATGATGATATTCAAGGTACTGCTGCTGTTGCGGTCGGCAGCTTAATCGCAGCAAGTCGAGCTGCAGGAAAACAATTACGTGACCAGAAAGTGGCATTCTTGGGTGCTGGTTCAGCGGGCTGTGGTATCGCTGAGCAAATCATTGCGCAAATGGTGGCTGAAGGTTTGAGTGATGCTGAGGCAAGATCACGAATTTATATGGTCGATCGTTTTGGATTATTGACCGATAATCAACCAAATCTTTTAGATTTTCAGCGTAAACTGGTTCAAAGTTCAGAAAATGTATCCGCGTGGGCTGATGCGGAAGGCATCATTTCATTGCTAGATGTTGTAAAAAATGCACACCCGACTGTGTTAATTGGTGTCTCTGGACAACCGGGTTTATTCACTGAAGAAATTATTCGAACTATGGCATCCAACTGCGAGCATCCTATTGTATTGCCATTGTCGAATCCAACGTCGCGTGTAGAAGCTGTACCAGCAGATATTATTCAGTGGACGGACGGTCGCGCTTTGATTGCAACTGGTAGTCCATTTATGCCAGTTAATTATCAAGATAAGCTACACAATATTTCTCAGTGTAATAACTCTTATATTTTCCCAGGGATTGGCTTAGGGGTGATTGCTGTGCAGGCAACGCGTGTTACAGACAATATGCTGATGGCATCAAGTATGGCGTTGGCAGATTGCTCTCCAAAATTGCAACACCCTGACGACGACTTACTTCCTGATCTCAATGATTTGCAGAAAGTCTCCCGAATCATCGCGTTCAAGGTTGCAAAAGCGGCGATTGAGGATGGTGTTGCCTTGCCATTGAGTGATGAGCTGATCGAAAAAAGTATTGAAGATAATTTCTGGAAACCGGAATATCGCCGTTATAAGCGAATTCCATTTTAAAAAACTTGAATTTTCAATATAAATTCATTGGAAATAAATAGGAATCAATATGTTGGTTCCTATTTTTTGTTTAGAATAATTACAATATTTAAAAGCAAGATTGAGCGGAATACGCTACAATTTTCAAAAATCATAATAATAGCTTTAATCATTCTATGCTCAATAATATCAATTCAATTATAGAAGGCTTGGGTCTGAGCCCGCAAAAGCGCGCGTTACATATTAAATTTTCTAATCCTATATTAGATAGCCAAGTTTTCATTCAACGAATTCAGGGTCAACACTTTATTAATCAAGGCTTAAAAGCTGAAGTATTATGCTTATCGACGAATGCGCATTTACAACTTAAGCAATTCATTGGTTGTTTAGTGGCTGTCGATCAAGTTACGGATCTTGGAAAATTAGCTCGGACTACTGGGATCGTGACAGGGGTGAGCCAAGGTCAAAGTGATGGAGCGTTGACCTTATATAAGTTGACTGTTGAAGATGCAACTTCACTTTGGCACAAACGCCGTAACAGTCGCGTATTTATGAACAAATCCGTGGTTGATATCACTGAGATTATTTTTAAAGAGTGGCAGACGAAAAGCGTGTTATTTAGTGCCGCTTTGAGTCTGTCAACGGCGGGTTTAAAAGCATCATATGATATACGTCCATTTGTGATGCAAGCCAACGAATCAGACTATGATTTTCTAACACGCTTATGGCGGAGTGAAGGCATTAATTGGTTGATTGATGAGACAGATCAAACTGTGCCATTTTCAGCGAAAGAAATTCAATCACAAAAATTAAGGCTAATAGATGAAAATAGCCAGTATGAGCCTTTAGATCGACGCACGCTCAGATTCCATCGCAGTCATGCAACAGAACGTTTTGATACGATTACCAGTTTTATTGCTCAACGCTCAATACAATCTACAGCAATTCAGGTGCAACGTTGGCAGGGCGATATACTTGCGCAAGATCAAGATGATTATCAACTCAGTGCTCATCAACATAGTGACCAGTTGGATAATGAAACGTTAAGTCTAGAACAAGCATGGACTGTGAGTCCTGCTTGGATTGCTGATTTAAAAGGTGAAGATCAAGCCACTCTATCAAACAATTCACAACTACAAAAACTGAATACACAACTCAATCAATACCAAGATTTGCAGGCTAAATACTTTACTGCGGTGAGTAGCGTTCGAGATGCCAATGTTGGGTATTGGTTTGAATTTATGGGTCATCCAGAAATAGATCAACATCAAGGGGCAGATCGCCAATTTATTATTTTAGGAAAACATTTTTTTAATCAAAATAATTTACCTAAAGATTTAAGTAATCAAATTGAAACATTAATTGATTTAAGTCGTTGGAAAAAGACAAAAACAGATGAGCGTTTATCTACAGAACTGAGTTTAGTGCGCCGAGCTATACCTATTGTTCCAGAATATGATCCATTGAAACATCGTCCAGTTGCTTATCCTCAACGGGCAAAAGTGGTTGGTCCTGAAGGTGAAACGATCTATGTGGATCAATGGGGGCGTATTAAGGTTCGCTTCGTATTTACACGTAATGATGACCATCAACATGATGGTGGTGCAGGGTCGAATGATAATGATACAGACTCTGCGTGGGTTGATGTTTTAACTTCTTGGGCTGGGGAGGGTTATGGATCAAGATTTCATCCACGTATAGGTGAAATTGTTGTCATTGACTTCTTTGATGGAAATGTTGATCGACCTTTCGTTGTTGGGCGTTTACATGAAGCAGAACGTCATCAAACCATGTTTGATGTTAAGGGACAGTTACCGGACACCAAAAAACTCAGTGGGATTCGCACGGCAGAAGTTGGTGGTTCTGGATTTAACCAACTCCGATTTGATGATACGACAGGACAAATTAGTACTCAGTTGCAAAGTAGTCATGCGGCAACTCAATTGAATCTGGGTAATTTGAGTCATCCTAGGGATAAGGAAAAAAGTGATGGACGTGGAGAAGGATTTGAGCTGAGAACTGATGCTTTTGGTGCTGTTCGTGCAGGGAAAGGAATGCTCATTACGACTTATGCACAAGAAAAAGCAATTGCTGATCATCTTGAAGCTACACAGGCTCAATCTCTGTTGAGTCAGAGTGAGCAGAGTATGAAAATGCTCAGTGAAATTGCAGTAAAACAACAATCGGATGCATTAAATGTAATTAGTAGATTACCTAAATTTATTCAATCATTAGAAATCAAAAGTAGTGCTCAAGCTTTGCAGTCTACAGTGAATTTATTCAAAGAGGGAATAGCGAAGGATCCATTAAATGCACTGAAAGATTGTGGTGGTTTTATTAAGGATATTGGTACTTTAGGTGGTAATACTGCTGGAATTGTGGATGAGTTTAATAGTTACTTTGAGCATGCTCAAGAAGCGGTTGATAATCTCAAGGAATTTATTGATAACGTACAAGAATATGGTTCTGAAGCGATAAAGAGGAAATTTGAAAGTATTAAAAATGGGATTAAAGATAACCCATTTCAAGCACTTCAAGATGTGAGTAAAGCAATTTCGAGCGTTGACTTGAATATGGAAGATCAACTGGTGTTATGCACTGGTTTTGGTGGTGCAAACAAAAAAGATGATATTAATCCAGTAAAAGCCTTAAGCACACTGACAGGTTTTATGGAGGGATATACTCAAGGATTAGAAAATAGTTCTGATCAAAAAAAACAAGAGCAAGGACGTTTATTTAGACAGGCACTCATGCTTTTGGCTTCACCCAATGGGATTGCATTAACAACGCCTGAGGACATTATTCTTCAAGCATCACAAGATATTGCGGAGAGTGCACAGGGTTCAATTAATTTAAGTGCGCAAAAAAATATTGTAGGGCATGCTCAAGACAAGATCAGTTTGTTTGCTGCACAGAAAGGATTTCGAGCGTTCGCAGCTAAAGGTAAAGTTGAATTACAAGCGCAAGATGATGCGATTGAAGCTATTGCACGTAAGGTAATTAAGCTTATTTCAACCGAAGATAAAATTGAAATTACCAGCCCTAAAGAAATTGTACTGACCGCAGGTGGCTCGCAACTCAAGATTAATGCTAGTGGAGTATTTAGCACGACGGGTGGAAAATTTGAGAGTAAGGCAGGGCAACATTTGTTTACGGGTGGAGCCAATATTTCTTATGAGTTTCCGCAATTACCAAATACACCTTTATTCAGCAATAAGTTAGACATTTATGATTTATTTTGGGAAAGTGATTTTAGTAAACTGAGTTATAAAGCATTTATACCAGACACCAATTCTTTTGTTTCAGGTCAAATTGATGAGCACGGTCGAACTGGCAAGATAAACACAGCAGATCCCTCAAAAATACAAGTTCTTATTGGCCCTGATGAAGAATGGGGAATAACAATAGATGGCTTTGATGAAGAAGATTTTTTAGGTAGTTCAAATAGAGCAACCCTAAATTTTAAAGATAATAATAAATAATATACGGTCTAAGTTATGACAAACTCTAGGAAATCATTAGTAACTATTAAACTAGTAGATATATTTGGGAATCCTATTTCTAAAGTTCAATATCAGGTTAAAAATACAAAAACAGGTCAACTAATAGCTGCGGGAGCAACAAATTCGGCTGGTTGTATTGTTGAGATTAGTAGAGATAAAGGCACTAGCTTAGATGTATATATCAAAAGTATGTTTAATGGAATGATGCTGAATGTTAAAAGTTTTGTGATGTCAAAAGATCGTATGCTGGTCACTATCGCAAGTCCCAAAGTGCTATTGGATTTGAAAACACTCAATAATCAAGGTGCTGCTGGTGTATATAGAAGAAAAACTCATGTAGTACGAAAAGGTGAGACGCTAACTGCAATTGCTAAAGCAAATGGAACTACTGTTAGAGCATTGGAAAGATTAAATCAGTTAAAGAATCCAGATAGACTAAATATTGGGCAAATTTTAAAGCTGCCTGTTAATATACCAGCTACAGGTGATAGGAGTATTCAAGATAAACCCAAACCCATAACGCAATCTAAACCTTCTCCAAAAAAGCAACAAACAAGCACATCGACTACCGAAAGAAACGACGGCTTTAGTGGCTTAACGAATGAGGCAAAAGAGTGGCTGAACAAAGTTTACGAAGATGGAAAGAAGGCTATTACTGAAACGGTAGATTCAGCTGTCAAAATTTTGACGGTAGAGGATAGAAGTCAAGAAAGTGGGACCCCAAAAACATCAGCCCCCAATATGTGTAAAACTGATCCTCAATGTATTTCAAGTGGAAAGAGTGAATTAATACAAGAAATCAATATTCGTTTAGCTGGTTTTGGCGGGGCTTTACCAAGCGATGAATTCACTGAGTTAACTGCCAAATGTATTAGACAATTCCAAAAAGATTATATGGGCGTTCCTGAAACGGGCAAAATTTGTGGAAGTGTTTTAGCGGCACTTGATAAGTTTTACTATGAATATCCAGTAAGTAGTTTTATGAACAAAGCTTCATGCCCATGTGGTAGTTGTTCGGGTTATGGTAATAATAGAAGAGGTATTAAATCTGGAAGTAATATTGCTAACGAATATCCTGGGTTACATAGATCACTTATCTGGATTGTGAAAGCTTTGAATTTCTATTTAAAAAATGAATTTAAAACTAAAAACTTAGAAATTGCTTATATTGAATCTGGATATAGGTGCATTGAAAATAATAAGAAAAAAAGCAGGACTAGTGTTAATCATATGGGTTTAGCACTAGATTTGCATATCAATAAAAACGGAGTTCGAACCCGTGATTTGGCGGATATGGAATTTATACGTAAGAATATTATGGCGGTAAAAATGGATGCCACTGAACGGAGAGCTAGCAATAAAATTTACTTAGAACCTAAAGTATTTAATGATGGTTCTTCAGGAGCACAAACATGGGTACATTTTGATATTACTAGGTTATCAAACATATATTTTGAAGATGAGTTTTTTAAAAAAACGGTAACTGAATTGAATGGTGGTTCAATAGTTGATATAGCAAAATCGCTAAACTTGAACTCATTATTAAGTTGTGCAGGTTTTACTGCAACTTCTACACAACTCTCTAAAATTACAGACAAAACTATTGATCAATTAGTGATTGAATTGGGCGATGCTATAGCAAGTGGTGAGGGGAGTTATGAAGCATGGAATGCGGGTGCACCTGAAAATAAAAGAGTAAAGTTTGGAAAAATGAATGATTTGCCTGGGACAATAACAGGAAAAACAATTAATCAGCTATTGGATGCTTCAACCAAATATACTTGGCAAGATGAACGACGCCGGTTTGCAACTGGGAAATATCAAACAATACCTTCAACATTATCTGCAGCAAAATCGAGAATGAATCTTACTGGTGATGAACTTTACGATGCAGATATGCAAGAAAGAGTATTTAAAGAGCATTTATTGAGAGGAAGATCTGCAATTTACAATCTAATTTCAAATGGAAGCTCCACAGTTGAAATGGCCATGATTGATGCCTCTAAAGAGTGGGCTTCAATTGCATTGCCTAAAGGTCACAAAAATAAATCTAATGTGGTTTCTGACGGTACAATAGGTTATCACGAATCAAATACTAACAGAGCAAATAGTCATTCAACTGCTAAGGTTAAAATGATATTTGAAGAAATTAAACAATACCACTCTGCCAAATAGGTTGAAAAATGAATATGTTTAAATATTTAATAACATTAATATCTGGATTTTTAATTACGAGTTGTACTTATTCAAAAGAGCAGAGTGAAGATTCCTACTCTACAGCAACAGTTTTAACAAAAAACAATGTTTCTAATTGTTTTATTGAGGAGATAAATGTAGATTTTTGTAGTGAAGACAAACTCAGAAAATATAATATACATATTAAAGATCAACCTAATTTTTTTCATAATAAAATTATTTTAGTGGATGATGGAAAAAGAGATATAGGTAAAGGAGAGAGAAGGCACATAAAAAATATTATTCTTCTTGATCCGAAAACTAATAAAGTTATACCGTTGCCACAGAGTTTAGGGAACTTCGTTGATGAAAGATTACAAGTAATTTTTGATGAAAAACCCCAAATTAGGTTTTCAAAAAATGATAATAAAATTTGTCTTTCGGGAACGACATTTGCAAAAAGCGACAATAATATTAATGTTGAAAATGACTGTTATATATTTGAAAAAAATAATTTTAAAAAGATGGAAGTAGAAAAAAATGAAAATAAAAAAAGTTATAAAACATCAATAATTTACAATTCAGATTTACATTTTAAATGTATTAATGATATTAAAGTTAAAGAATGTGAGAATTTAAATCTATTTTCAACGAGTATTTTATTCAAGAAGTATGACTTTATAAATATTAATGATGGACCAAGTGCAATATTGGAGAAAGATAATTTTAAGATTATTATTTCACCATTTGAGGATGAGAGTGGTCCAAACTTAAGAATCATGAAGGTTAACAATAATCAAATGGTAGAAGAAAAATATATCTACGCAAATAAAAAGGTTTTAATCGACAGCGATTTCAAAGTTGAATATTCTGAAGGATTAGGAAAAAAAACTTATAACTTTAAATAAAATTAAAGAAAGCCGACTTACGTCGGCTTTCTACTGCTTAATCTTCCAATATTTTTTCTTATAACTCTTCACTTAGAGCAAAGTAATATGTTCCATTCAGTGGTTCAACAAAGCGCAATAAACGAGCATTTACATTTTGAAGCTAGAAGTTCAGCAATATTGGGTAGAGGCTTGACAGGTAGATTTGATCCTATCCCATTTTTTTTAACTAAATTATTATAGGATTTTCAATATGATGAAAATTTCAAAGTTATCAGTAGTAATGTTGGGATTCGTGGCTCTGTCCTGTGAGTCTAAGACTTTAAATTCACAAAATTTTAAACAAGATGCAACTCAAATTCAGGAGCCAGTTTTATATATTGATCAATATGGTAAATATTCAAAAATAAGTAATACGATGAAAATTACATTAGTTGACTATGGAAATAAAAGTAAAAGTTACTCTGGAGGTAGTTATATTTTAAAAAAATATGGTGTTGAAGTACAAGCTGGTAATAGAGTATTTGATGTTTACCAAAGTACTATTCCTGAGAAATCCAATGTTGATTTAAAAATATTATACAATGATAAAAATCTTGTAGCATGGAGAATAAGAGAATTTAGCACAATAGATTATGTTAAAAGACCATATAAAAATTTTTCGACTAATTTTTTTATATTCAATAAAAGTGTTAATAGTGTGATGGAAGTTCCTGTGGTTAATTCTCCATCAGATAATTTAAATTCAAATTTTGAAAAAATTTTAGCAGGTGATGAGTTTATATTTGACAATAATACAAAGAAATATATTTATAGAGCAAATATTAAGAATAAAAACGATAAAATTGCAGATTTTGATGTTGTTTTGAACTCGAATCTAAAGTGTGTTTCAGCCTCTGTTGGTTGTGGTAGTTTGGGTTTTAAAGTTTTAAAAAAGTAAATGTTAAAAGTGATTATACTATTTATTTAAAAGAAAGCCGACTCTCGTCGGCTTTCTACTGTTTAACCTTCCAATACCTTTTCTAGCAACTCTTCACTTGGGGCGAAATAATAAGCTCCATCTAAAGGCGCAACAAAGTGCAATAAACGATCATGAATACCATCGCCACTAGTTCCAAACATACGTGTCAGCATGCGATCAATACGGGTTAAATCTTTCGTATAAGCGATAAAATACAAACCTTGATCACCACGTCCATCCCCATATGGCAAAGAGTGGCGAAGAATTTCAAGCTCCTCACCTTCATCATCTTCAACAACGGTGCGAGCCACATGTGCATTGTCAGGTTTAACATCGTCATCAAGCTCAATGCTTTCGAGTTTGGTGCGCCCAATCACTTGCTCTTGTGCATCAACTTTAAGTTTTTTCCATTTATCTAAATCATGACGATAACGTTGAGCAAAAATGAATGAGCTATCAGTGAAAATTCCTGCATCTTCACCTAATAAAGCTGTTTCAGCACGATCATCTGGAAATTGAGGATTTTCGGTGCCATCAATAAAACCAGTTAAATCTCGACCATCAAAATTTCGGAAGCACACGCGCTCATCTAAAACCTCAACCAAATCCTGAATGCCTTCAAAAAAAGCTTGGCTTAAGGCAAAACAAATATCAGTACGCTGTGCTGCGATATGGATTAAAACATCAGCAGGGACCACAGGCATGGTGAAAGAGCCTTGAATTGGTTCAAGCTGTTTAAAACCTTTTGGTTGGTGAGGGTAGAGTTGTGACCAAAGTTCTGGTCCAAAAGCCACCGCCGTTTTAATTTGAGCATGAGGATGTTGAGTAATTAAGCGATCACGAGTCGTAAAGAGATCTTCAAGTTTTTCTTTTAGTTGATCTATTGATAAGTCTTTTAAACGCAAAGTGATAAAGCGAGCATGATCTGAGGGTAATGGTAAGATTACGGATTGGGAAGTCATTCATGGCTCCTGAAATTATAATATCCTAATTTTGCTGATCACATTGTGCCTGATCATCATAGTGCTGAACAGACAGGCGTTTAAAAAAACATTCAAATTTTAAATCTTAAAAAAGTCGAATTGTCATATAATCTCATCAAAATAAATCTCCCAAATTGTTATGTCTTATCAAATGTGGTTTGCCTACATGCTTGCATGTTGGGTTATTAGTATTTCGCCTGGTGCAGGTGCTATTGCATCTATGTCTAGTGGTTTGAATTATGGATTCAAACGAGGTTATTGGAATGCAATTGGTCTGCAGCTTGCACTTTTGGTTCAAATTGGAGTTGTCGCTGCGGGAGCAGGTGTACTATTTGCTACGACACCTTTGGCATTTTTGATCGTCAAATGGTTTGGGGTTGGGTATTTATTATATTTGGCATATTTACAGTGGAAAGCCCCAGTGCAGTCCATCGAAATTCAGACTGATTTAAAGCAAAAGTCAGCGATGAAGCTAGTAATCAGCGGTTTCTTTGTCAATATGAGTAATCCAAAAGCAATTGTATTCTTATTGGCAGTATTGCCACAGTTTCTGGATCTTTCAAAGCCTCAATGGCCACAATACCTCATCATGGCTTGTACAATGATTGCTATCGATCTTATCGTTATGGCTGGATATACAGGTCTTGCAGCGAAGGTATTGCGTTTACTTAAATCACCTCGTCAACAAAAAGTGATGAATCGTACCTTTGCAGGTTTATTTGCAGGTGCGGCTTTTTTATTGAGTTTAGTGCATCAATAAGACACAATAAAATAACGATTGAGGGTTATTTTATTGAAAATTATAATATTAATTTTGACTATTCTGTTAGGGCTTGGCTTAATCTCAACTCCCTATATCTGGGCGTATTTTTATTTACAGCCTGAAAGTGTGTGGGAATGGATCAAGTTTGTGATGTGGGGCGCGGGTGTTGGCATATGCGCCACATTTGGACTTACAGTGATTTTAATTTTGGTCACCACCCTTATAAAAAAAATGATTGTGGATGATACTTCGCGATATAAGATCTTTTTCAAACAAATGGTTTATTTGATGTGGATCAATGTGGTCTTATTTATGACGGCTGCAATCGGTTTACTATTCGAATGGTTACCTTTCTATATTGTTGAATCTTGGTTTATGCCCGAGACCTTTTTTGGCTTTTGGCATGTGTTATGGATAAAAGGCCTCATTAATTTATTGGTTATGGTGGTTTTTATATTCTCTTGTTATATCTTTCTCTGTCTTCATAAATATTTTACAAAGCAGCAAGATTAATGAATAGCCTAAATAATTCAGGCTATCTTTTTAAATTTTTGAATGATAAAAATCACAGCAAATACGATTGCCATGGTTAATACAATGCTTAAACCTGTCGCAATATTTAAACCTGCACTCGACCATAAACCCACAGTCACACCAATTTGAGCCACAAGAAAAGACCATAGCACCATGTGTTTAGGTGAGTGTGCTAAAAGTCTTGCAGTTAATGCAGGTATAACCAATAAAGCACCCATGAGTAATGAACCTACTGCACGTAACGCAAGTACTGTAAATAAGGCAAGAAGCAGCATAAAAATAAGGCGATGCCATTTCGCATTCACACCTTCGCTTACCGCAATATCAGGATCAATCGCTATTTGAATTTGAGATTGCCAACTTTTATAGAGTACAGTGAGTGCAATGACAATCACCATTGCAAATGTCGGTAAGTCGGACCAAGATATTGTTAAAAGATCGCCAAATAAATAACTGAGCAACTCTGGTCTTAGCGCAGGGAGGTGTTGGATGACCAATAGTCCTGAGCAAAGCAGCGTTGCTGAACATAACGCAAGTAATGCATCGTTGGGCAGGCGAGGATCATGCAATACCCAAAGGACTGCGACCAAGAGTAACGCGGTAAACGTAACCCCCATCCATAAGGGGAGGGTGAGTAAGCCAGCAATCGCCACACCCAAGAGAGTTCCATGCGCCATTGTGTCTGCAAAGAATGACATACGACGCCATAACATAAGACAACCAAGCGGTGCAGTTAGAAACACTAACAATGTTCCCATAATCCATGCAGGTAATAGAAGTTGTAACCATTCCATCATGATCTAAGCTTCCGGTTCTGGATGAATATGAGGACGAGGATCATGTTGACATGGCGTTGCTGTATCACCATGTGCACAATGATCGTGATGATGTTGGTAGAACACCCGATTAGTGCCGAAAATAGCCTGATACTCAGGGTCTTGTTGAATATTTTCAGGCAAACCGCTACAACATATATGTTTATTGAGGCATACCACACGCTGTGTACCTTGCATCACCCACTGCAAATCATGAGAGACGATTAAGATCGAGCAGCCGTAGCGCTCAGGTAGACTTCGAACATAATCATAAAGTTCAGCTTCAGATTGAATATCTAAGCCTTGCATCGGTTCATCGAGTACCAATAAGTTGGGTTGGCGCAGTAGAGCGCGTGCTAAAAGTACACGCTGGCGTTCCCCACCAGACAGCTGTTGGACTTTCGAATCTTGTAATTTTATGATCCCAGTATCTCGAATAATTTCTTGTTTAATCGCAAGATCACACTTTTCTAAATCGAGTAAATCTTTCACTCGAAGTGGCAAGCTGTGGGATGGATTGAACTTTTGAGGGACGTAAGCAAGCTTTAAGGCTTTATGATGTTTAATTTGACCAGAATTGGCCTTCACAATTCCGAGAATCACTTTGATAAGCGTAGATTTACCCGCCCCATTGGGACCAATGAGGGTAATAATTTCTTTGTCATGAATCTGAAAGTCAACATTCTTTAAAATGTCTCTTTCATCAATTCGCACATTAATTTGCTGCAATTCAATTAATGGCAATGCAGAACTTACTGAGAGCACTGCTGACATAATCCTGAAATCTCAATAATGCTATGTTGAGCCTGAAAATGATCAGAGGAAGCCAATTGATCAAGTTGTTGAATCAAACCAAGAGCTGAAGCCTCTTTCACTGTATTGCATTTAGAGCAAATGAGAAAAGCGGCTTGATGTCCAGCACGAGGATGGCAACATGGAATATAGGCATTAATTGAAGTTAAACGATGAATAAAACCTTTTTCGAGCAAAAAATCGAGGGTGCGGTAAACAGTTGGAGGTGCTGCTGGACGTTCAGCATTACCTTTTAATTTCGCCAACAAGTCATAAGCGCCCATGGGCCCTGAGGCCGTTAAAATTAACTCTAAAACTTCTTTGCGAAGCGGAGTCAATTTAGCGCCTGAAGCAGCGCAGCTTGCTTCAGCTTCTAATAAACGAGCTTCAACATTCGGGTGATCATGCACACCGTGTAAAGTATCATGATGTTCGTGTGAACATGCGCTCATGGACTGACCTCAAGACTTCGAAAAGGGAAGGGGATATCTCATAAATAGTATCATGAGACCTTGCAACTTACGAACAGCATAGGCATTTTTAACTGTTTGTTATATTATAACGTCAAAATTCGAGTGGTAATTAATTTCATGTTGCGTCTGCTAGCACTATGCTTTACAGCATTATTCACAACCTTGGCTTGGGCACAAGCACCCTTGGTGGTTTCGACACACCCAGTGTATTTGATTGCAAAAGAAATCACTCAAGGAATTGAAGAACCAAAATTGTTGCTAGAAAATCAAACAGGGCATGATGTTCATCTGACCCCTGCGCACCGTAAATTAATTCAGGATGCTGGATTGGTTATTTGGCTTGGTAAAGCGCATGAAGCGCCATTAGAGAGTATTTTGGCGAAAAACTCTAAAGCAGTTGCCTTATTGAATACAGGAATATTGCAAACATTGCCGCTTAGAAATAGTCGAGGGGACGTAGTAAAAGGAACTGTCGATACTCATGTATGGTTAGAACCAAATAATGCAGTTCGTATTGGCTTTTTTATAGCGGCATTACGCTCACAACAACAACCTGAGTTTAAAGACAAGTATTGGAGTAATGCTAAACTTTTTGCACATGAGATGCTGAAAACCTCACAAAGTGTAAAACTCAATCATGGTGTTCAGCCGTATTGGTCATTACATGATGCATACCAATACTTGGAGCGTGCGCTGTTGCTAAAATTCGCTGGTGCGATGACAGAAGACCCACATATGGCACCTACAATTGCTCAAATCAAATATTTAAAAGACAGTCGCCCACAGCAAAAGATGTGTCTTTTGGCTGAAACTGTAGCTAATAAGAATCAATATAAGTCTCTAGGTCATGTGAATTTTCTCGCAGTTGATGAGAGTTTTGCTAAACACCAGAATTTTATAACAGCATGGCAGACTCTAGCGATACAAGTACGTGCATGTGTAGAAAAAGCACAAAAGTGATGTAAAAACAGCCGATAATTGTATAAGTGCTCAGCAATAAACGATCTAAAAATACCAGACTTAGGTCGGGAAAAGATTGCATGTTCAGGGGTGTAACTCTATAATGCCTGCGATTAAAAATAATCATCAGCTAAACTTGTCAAGCATTATTGCTGTGAGTGGATAATAAATGAGCCGAACTAGTCGCTTGATTGACCGACGATTAGCGAAAGCTTTAGTCATCTTGCAAGCATGTATGATACCTGTTTCAGCCTTGATAGCGTGGGTCTTGAAAGACTCGACTGCGGCTTTGAGTGCAGCATTAGGTGCATTCGTATGTTGGCTAGCCAGTTGTTATTTTTCATGGCAGTCGTTCAGAGCTGCAGGTGCAAGAGCTTCGAAACAGGTTCTATCGAATATGTATCGGGGGTTGCTCGGTAAGTTTGGAATTGTGATTGTTGGCTTCATTTTGATTTTAATCAATGTGAAACCGTTGTCAGCGGTCGCATTGTTTTGTGGTTTCATACTCGTTCAGACCATGTCGTGGGTCGCACCTTTTTGGGCGTCGCGTCTATCAAAATGAGTTGAATTGCAACGAAAAATTGAAAAGTTTTTTAGATGTTTAACGAGATATCAAGCAGCACGCGATATTCGTTAACTCTAATTTGTATTTGACATTAACCAGGTGTGATTTATGGCTGCTGAAGAACATACCCTTACCTCGTCTGAGTATATTCAGCATCACTTAACGAACATGACCTATGGTAAAGCACCAGATGGTACGTGGAAGTTAGCTGAGACTGCTGAAGAAGCGAAAGAGATGGGGTTCACTGCTATTCACTTGGATTCTATGGGTTGGTCAATCGGCCTTGGCGTCATTTTCTGTTTGTTGTTCTGGTTAGTAGCGAAAGCTGCAAACTCTGGTGTTCCGACCAAGTTCCAGGCTGCAATTGAAATGATCGTTGAGTTTGTTGACTCAAGTGTTCGTGATACCTTTCATGGTAAATCACGTTTAATCGCGCCTCTAGCTCTTACCATCTTCGTGTGGATTTTCCTCATGAACTTGATGGACCTTATCCCTGTTGACTGGATTCCTTATACAGCTCAACACATAATTGGTGGGCTATTCGGTATCGACCCGCATCATGTTTACTTCAAGATCGTTCCATCTACTGACCCTAACGTAACCCTTGGTATGGCGTTATCAGTATTTGCGTTAACTATTTTCTATAGTATCCGTGAAAAAGGTCTTGTCGGTTTCGGTGCAGAATTTGCGCTTAACCCATTCAATCCAAGTAACCCATTTTTAAAAGCATTATTAATTCCAGTAAATATTCTTCTTGAATTAGTAACTTTTATCGCGCGTCCAATTTCATTGGCTCTCCGTTTGTTCGGTAACATGTATGCGGGTGAATTGATCTTCATTTTGATCGCATTATTACCGTTCTGGATTCAATGGGCGTTGTCTGTGCCTTGGGCAATCTTCCATATTCTTGTTATCACGTTACAAGCATTCATCTTCATGATGTTAACGATCGTGTATATGAGTATGGCTAGCGAGAAGCATTAATTAATATTTGCTCGACTACACTATGTAGTTGGGCTAAAGTTTTTTTGTTTGATTTAAACTCAACCTCTGAGGATTTTTTCATGGATTTAGTAGTTGGCTTATCTGCTGTTGCAGCTGCTCTTTTAATCGCGTTCGGTGCTTTAGGTACTGCGATCGGTTTTGGTCTTTTAGGTGGTCGCTTCCTTGAAGCTGTTGCTCGTCAACCAGAATTGGCTCCACAACTTCAAACTCGTATGTTCTTAATCGCGGGTCTTCTTGATGCTGTGCCTATGATCGGTGTTGGTATTGGTTTGTTCATTATCTTTGCAAATCCGTTCATCGGCCTAGTAGGTTAATTAGCTAAATTCCGAAATCAACTATTTGAGGAATAGCAATGAATATTAACTATACTCTGTTTGGTCAAGCGATTGCGTTTGCGATCTTTGTCGCATTCTGTATGAAATTCGTTTGGCCTCCACTAATCAATGCGATTAGTGAGCGTCAGCGTAAAATTGCTGATGGCTTAAATGCAGCTGAAAAGGCGAAAGCTGATCTTGCAGATGCGCAAGCTCAAGTTAAAGCTGAATTAGATGCAGCGAAAGCACAAGCGGCTCAGTTGATCGAACAAGCGAACCGTCGTGCGGCTCAATTGGTTGAAGAAGCTCGTACTCAAGCATCTGCTGAAGGTGAGCGTATTCGTCAACAAGCGAAAGAAGCTGTTGACACAGAGATCAATGCTGCTCGTGAAGAATTACGTCAACAAGTTGCAGCTCTTGCTGTTGCTGGTGCAGAGAAAATTCTGAACCAACAAGTTGATGAAGCAGCTCACAATGCCATGCTTACTCAGCTGGCTGCTAAACTTTAAGCGAGGCGATTATGGCTGAACTCTTGACGTTAGCACGCCCGTACGCTAAAGCAGCATTTGCTTTCGCTTCTGAGCAAGGTGCAACTGACAATTGGTCAAATGTGTTACAAGTGCTTAGTGCTGCGGTGCAAGATGAAGCATTTTCCGCTTACTTGAGTCGCCCTGAGCTTACTCCTGTGGAGCAAGTAAGTTTATTTGCTAAGGTTTTAGGTGCAGATCAAACTGCTGAAGTGTCTAACTTTTTGACACTTTTGGCTGAAAATGATCGTTTAACTTTGTTACCTGAGATTGAAGCAGAGTACGAACTTCTTAAATCACAAAATAACAATGTGGTAGATGTCGTGATTGAATCTGCATTACCACTTTCTGCTGAACAAGAGCAATTACTTGCATCTGCGTTAGAGAAACGTTTCAACGCAGCTGTAAATGTTTCAGTAGAAGTTAACCCAGCGTTAATCGCGGGTGTTGTTATTCGTGCAGGCGACCAAGTGATAGATGATTCTGCGCTTAATAAGCTTGAAAAAATGCGGACTCGTCTTCTTGCATAATTGCGTAAAAAGAAGACTGAACTTAATAAAGATTGAGGTATAGCGCAATGCAACAACTGAATCCATCCGAGATCAGTGCGCTCATTAAACAGCGTATCGGCGATCTGGACACCAGCGCGACCGCTAAGAACGAAGGAACCATTGTTATGGTTTCCGACGGTATTGTGCGTATTCACGGCCTTGCTGATGCAATGTACGGTGAAATGATCGAATTCGACGGCGGCTTATACGGTATGGCACTGAACCTAGAACAGGATTCAGTGGGCGTCGTTGTTTTAGGTAACTACTTAAGCCTTCAAGAAGGTCAAAAAGCTCGTTGTACAGGTCGTGTATTAGAAGTTCCGGTTGGTCCAGAACTTTTAGGCCGTGTAGTAGATGCTTTGGGTAACCCAATTGATGGTAAAGGCCCAATTGATGCAAAATTATCTGATGCAGTTGAAAAAGTTGCACCAGGCGTAATTTGGCGTCAATCGGTAGATGAGCCTGTACAAACTGGTTATAAATCAGTTGATACAATGATTCCAGTTGGTCGTGGCCAACGTGAATTAATCATCGGTGACCGTCAAACTGGTAAAACAGCAATGGCGATCGATGCGATCATCGCACAGAAGAATTCTGGCATTAAATGTATCTACGTTGCAGTTGGTCAAAAACAATCAACTATCGCAAACGTTGTACGTAAGTTAGAAGAAACTGGCGCTATGGCGTATACGACTGTTGTAGCAGCAGCGGCAGCGGATCCAGCAGCAATGCTTTTCCTTGCTCCGTACTCTGGCTGTACAATGGGCGAATACTTCCGTGACCGCGGTGAAGATGCGTTAATCATTTATGATGACTTATCTAAACAAGCAGTTGCGTATCGTCAAATTTCATTGCTTTTACGCCGTCCACCAGGTCGTGAAGCTTACCCAGGTGACGTATTCTATCTTCATAGTCGTCTACTTGAACGTGCTTCTCGTGTATCTGCTGACTATGTTGAGAAATTCACTAACGGTGAAGTTAAAGGCCAAACTGGTTCATTAACTGCATTACCGATTATTGAAACTCAAGCGGGTGACGTATCTGCATTCGTACCAACGAACGTAATTTCGATTACTGATGGTCAGATCTTCTTAGAAACATCATTATTCAACGCAGGTATTCGTCCTGCTGTGAACGCGGGTATCTCTGTATCTCGTGTTGGTGGTTCTGCTCAAACTAAGATCATCAAAAAATTGTCTGGTGGTATCCGTACTGCTTTAGCACAATATCGTGAATTGGCTGCGTTTGCTCAGTTCGCTTCTGACCTTGATGAAGCAACTCGTAAGCAACTTGAGCATGGTCAACGTGTAACTGAATTAATGAAGCAAAAACAATATGCTCCATATTCAATTGCTGACCAAGCTGTGTCTGTATATGCATCTAACGAAGGCTACATGGCTGACGTAGAAGTGAAGAAAATTGTAGACTTTGATGCTGCATTAATTTCTTACTTCCGTTCTGAACATGCTGCGTTAATGCAACAGATCGATGAAACTGGTGATTGGAACAAAGACATCGAAGCAGCATTCAAAGCTGGTATTGAAAGCTTTAAAGCGACTCAAACTTACTAATTTTCAAACTGTTGAAATTTAGTGTCGGTTTGGTTCACGGAATCAACCTTCGAGGGCTCGAAAGGGCCTTCGAATACTAGGTTAAGCGTATGGCAAATTTAAAAGAAATTCGCGCCAAAGTAGCTAGTATCAAAAGCACGCAGAAAATTACTCGCGCGATGCAGATGGTAGCAGCTTCTAAGATGCGTCGTGCGCAAGAGCGCATGGCTCAGGGCCGTCCGTATGCCGAAAATATGCACCGTGTAATTGCTCATTTAGTACAAGCGAACCCTGAATATAAACATCGTTATATGGTTGAACGCCCAGTTAAGCGCGTTGGCTATATCATCGTGTCATCAGATCGCGGTCTTGCTGGTGGTTTGAACATTAACTTGTTCAAGAAAGTGGTAAAACACGTTCAACAGCAACAAGAGCAGTCAATTGAAGTTCAATTTGCTTTGATTGGTCAAAAAGCGGTTTCGTTTTTTAAAAACTACGGCGGTAAAGTACTTGGTGCAACCACTCAAGTGGGTGACACTCCAAGTCTTGAACAGTTGTCTGGTTCTGTACAAGTCATGTTGGATGCATACGATAAAGGCGAATTAGATCGCATTTATTTGGTGTCTAACGGCTTTGTGAATGCCATGACTCAAAATCAAAAAATCGAACAACTTGTTCCTTTAGCAGCTGCTGAAGATGACAAGACTCTTAACCGCCAATACGGTTGGGATTATATCTATGAACCAGAAGCTGAAGAGCTTTTAAATGGTTTATTGGTTCGTTATATCGAGTCTGTGGTATACCAAGGTGTGATCGAAAACATCGCGTGTGAGCAATCTGCTCGTATGGTTGCAATGAAAGCTGCAACGGATAACGCGGGTGAATTGATCAAGAACCTACAACTTATTTATAACAAGCTGCGTCAAGCCGCGATTACTCAGGAAATTTCTGAGATCGTTGGTGGTGCCGCTGCCGTTTAACATTATTTTGAATTGAGGAGACAGCAATGAGTAGCGGTCGTATCATTCAGATCATCGGCGCGGTTATCGACGTCGAGTTTGAACGCAACAGTGTTCCTAAGATCTATGACGCTCTTCAGGTTGATGGCACTGAAACTACATTAGAAGTTCAGCAACAACTTGGTGACGGCGTTGTACGTACAATTGCTATGGGATCTACAGAAGGTCTTAAGCGTGGTTTGAACGTAACTAACACTAACGCTCCGATCTCTGTACCAGTTGGTCCAGCGACGCTTGGTCGTATCATGGACGTTCTTGGTCGCCCGATCGATGAAGCTGGTCCTGTTGCAACTGAAGAGCGTTTACCGATTCACCGTCAAGCGCCTTCTTATGCAGAGCAAGCTGCTTCTACTGACCTTTTAGAAACTGGTATTAAAGTCATTGACTTACTTTGCCCGTTCGCGAAAGGTGGTAAAGTTGGTCTGTTCGGTGGTGCCGGTGTTGGTAAAACTGTAAACATGATGGAGTTGATCAACAACATCGCTAAAGCGCACTCAGGTTTATCTGTATTCGCTGGTGTTGGTGAGCGTACTCGTGAAGGTAACGACTTCTATCACGAGATGAAAGACTCTAACGTTCTTGACAAAGTAGCGATGGTTTACGGTCAGATGAACGAGCCACCAGGTAACCGTTTACGCGTAGCGTTAACTGGTCTTACTATGGCTGAGTATTTCCGTGATCAAAAAGACGAAAACGGTAAAGGCCGTGACGTATTATTGTTCGTAGACAACATCTACCGTTATACACTAGCAGGTACTGAAGTATCAGCACTTCTAGGTCGTATGCCATCTGCAGTAGGTTACCAACCGACACTTGCAGAAGAGATGGGTGTTCTTCAAGAACGTATTACTTCTACTAAGTCTGGTTCGATTACATCTATCCAAGCTGTATACGTACCTGCCGATGACTTAACGGATCCATCTCCAGCGACTACGTTCGCTCACTTGGATGCGACAGTTGTATTGAGCCGTGACATCGCTTCACAAGGTATTTACCCTGCGATCGATCCACTTGACTCTACTTCACGTCAATTAGATCCATTAGTTGTTGGTACTGAGCATTACGAAATCGCTCGTTCAGTTCAAAACGTTCTTCAACGTTATAAAGAATTGAAAGACATTATCGCAATTCTTGGTATGGACGAATTGTCAGAAGAAGACAAACTTACTGTATACCGTGCACGTAAGATTCAACGTTTCTTCTCTCAACCGTTCCACGTAGCAGAAGTGTTTACTGGTGCTCCTGGTAAACTTGTACCGCTTAAAGAAACTATTCGTGGCTTTAAAGGTCTTCTAGCTGGTGAATACGATCACATCCCAGAACAAGCGTTCTATATGGTTGGTGGTATTGACGAAGTTATTGCTAAAGCCGAGAAACTTTAATTAGCTACCTAATTTAGGAGGTTCTCATGGCGACTATGCAATGTGACGTTGTAAGTGTTAAAGAGTCTTTGTACTCAGGCACTGTAACTATGCTAATTGCTAAAGGTGCTGGTGGTGAGTTAGGTATTATGCCTGGCCATGCTCCACTAGTAACTTTACTTCAACCGGGCGCGATTCGCGTTCAGTTGGAGAATGGTACAGAAGAATTAATCTATGTATCTGGTGGTGTTCTTGAAGTTCAACCGCATGTTGTTACGGTTCTTGCAGATACTGCAGTCCGTGCAGAAAACTTAGATGAAGCTGCAATCGTTGAAGCACGTAAAAATGCTGAAACTTTGTTAGCAAATCAAAAGAGCGATTTGGACGCTGCTGCCGCTTTGGCTGCGCTTGCAGAAACAGCTGCACAGTTGGAAACCATCCGCAAAATCAAAAACCGCGCTCAATAAGAGACGGTTCGAGATTGAAAAACCACCCGAAAGGGTGGTTTTTTTATGGGTTTAATTTTTCCCATATTTGTTTTGATAAATATTTTCGTAGAAAAAAACTAGGTCTTTTGATCTTCCATAGTGATTACCTAATCCATAAGTCGCAACTACATATAAAAACCCAAACCTTTCTAATTCAGATAATGAAAAATTACATTCTTCATTTTTAAGGTGATAATTTTTATTAGTCTTATTTTTTTCAGTCAATGTGTAAGCTTGATCTGTAGTGGTTTAATAAAGTTGGACACTAAATTAGGTGATAATGTATTCACCAAAGAGGTGCTCAATGAAAACAAGACGAACATTCACTC
>NZ_JBWYIV010000015.1:0-72360 GCF_056779895.1 Acinetobacter sp. ANC_7553
GAAAGTGCCGACCGTGGAAGGGATTCATCTGCTGTATCTCGAAATAAATAAGATATTTAGCTTATCATGTCAGCCTATTTGCAACAGTGCCATCTCTACATCCATTTCATAAACTTCCAACCTTGATACATTCTTTTTAACACATCAACTTAACAAAATAAAATATATATGCTCTTTTAAATTAACATTTTCCACAATTATAAAAATAGCTCCTCTTATTTACAAAATAAAAGAAGCTATTTTTCTATTTAAATAATTAATTTTAAATATATTTAAAACAATTACACTTCAAATAAATTAACAAATTAATTAGGTATATGATTCAGAACGGTAAATCATCATCTAAATCAGACGGTGCTGTCGCCATAGGCTTTACCGGCTGCTGCTGAGGTTTAGGTGATTGGAAACCTTGATTAACATTGCCATAGTTGCCTTGAGGCGCCTGATTACCATAACCACCTTGAGCAGGCGCTTGGTTCCCATAACCACCTTGGTTATTATTATTGAAACGAGGTTGCTGATAACCACCATCACCTTGATTATCACCTTGCTGACGATTATTAGAATCTAACATCTGCATTTGTTCGCCACGGATTTCTGTCGTATAACGCTCTTGACCATTTTGGTCTGTCCACTGACGGGTACGTAAAGAGCCTTCAATATAAACTTTTGAACCTTTACGTAAATATTGCTGTGCAATTTCACCTAAACGATTATGTAAGACGATACGGTGCCATTCTGTTTGTTCTTTGCGTTCACCTGAGTTTTTATCTGTCCAAGATTCACTTGTTGCAATTGAAAACTGCGTTAATGAACCACCATTGGGAAATGTTTTTGTCTCAGGATCTTTACCTAAAGTACCAACTAAAATAACTTTATTCACGCCGCGCATGTGCTCTAATCTTCCTATTCGATTCTATGTTTTACTTTATAAGAGTTATGATTAAATGGCTACCTCTTTACCCAACAAGTGCGTTAAATGTTGTCGCGCAGTGTCATCTAACTGCTGCTTATCAACTTTGACATAGACCACTTGTTGATCAGTCATCACCACGACCTCTTCAATACCACGAATTGCCAGTAACTGAGAAGTCCATTCATCTGTTTCTTGGACTTTGGGCAAACTCAAAATCAGTGATGATAAATAACGTGGCTGCTTTAATCCAAAACTAATCAACAGCCAAAGAATGGCAATTCCTGTCAGCCCCCCCCAGCCTAGAGCAGTGTTATTTAACATCAGCAATTGCCCACCCAGTATACCACCAAAAAAAGCACCTAAGAATTGACCACTGGCATTCACACCCATTGCTGTCGCTTTGGATTGGATAGGTGCTGCCTTCGATAACCAAGATGGCAGTAGTGCTTCCATCACATTAAAGGCAATAAAGAAAAGACCTAAACCAAGCAACAAAATGTATTTCGATTCAAATCCAAAAATCATCACGATCAAACCGGCGATGATCCCAGCAATCGCAGTCAGAAAAATACCTCGCATTTTTCGATATTTTTCAGCAAGAATGATACTAGGAAAAGCAAAAAATAAACTGATTACCAATAAGGGAAGATAGATCAAACCATGCTGAGCTAAAGGAATATCTGCAAAGTCAATCAATTGAGAAGGCACATAGATGAACATCGCCGTCAGCAATAAATGCAAAGCAAACACAGAAACATGTAAGCGATTTAAATCGCCCATTTTCAAAACTTGTTTTAGCTGCGTGAGATAACCTTGCTGAAAATTTTTATGATGACGTGTTGTTTTGGGAACAAGAAATAGCATTGCAATGGCAAGTAATCCCATGAGTGTGGTCACCCAGAATAAGCCTGAAATACCCACCACGCTGGTCAACCATGGCCCTAAACTAAATGCAATAACGAAAGAGAGACCAATACTCATCCCCATCATTGCCATCGCCTTCATACGATTTTCTTCACGCGTAACATCTGCCAATAACGCCATGACGACAGCAGAGACAGCTCCACCCCCAGCTATTGCACGCCCTATAATCACACCATAGATTGTGTCTGACATTGCTGCGATTGCACCACCCAAGGCAAACAACAATAAACCCAATACGATCAGCGGCTTTCGGCTATAGCGGTCTGCAATCAAACTAAAAGGAATTTGTAGTATTGCCTGAGTCAAACCATACACACCTACGGCCAAACCAATCAAAGCAGGTGTTGCATATTCATAAGCCTGTCCCGCAACAGAAAAGACCGGGACAATCATAAACAGACCTAACATTCGCAATGCAAAAATGCTGCTCAATGCAAATGTGGAACGGCGTTCTAAGGCATTCATCATAAAATTTAGGTTATCGCGTGATTTCTATGTCTACTTTGATTATAGAATATTCGGCTGATGAACAGGCATGAATTTTATTTGAAATAAAGATCAACACCATCTGTTTTCCCTAGAGCAAAAGCCTTAAGCCAAAAAAGCACAGCTTGTGCTGTGCTTTTTTCGATGTGTTCATCTAGCCTTGTAGCGCTTGACGCTTCTTATATTGAATAGATGCAATCACTGCCCAAACAATAAATGCTACACCAATCAGACCTGTTACCACTTCAGGAACATGTACGCCCGTACCACTCGCAATCATAATGAAAGCCAATGCACCAATTGCATAGTGCGCACCATGTTCTAAATAGATGTAAGCATCTAAAGTACCTTTCTCAACGAGATAGATGGTAATCGAACGAACAAAGATGGCACCAATCGCGAGACCTAACATAATCACCACAACATCTGAAGTAATGGCAAAAGCACCAATCACACCATCAAAACTAAATGATGCATCCAATACTTCTAAATACAAGAATCCACCGATACCCGCTTTGACTACGCCTGTTGGCACACCATTACTATCGTGACCAATTGCATTACCATTTTCATCAATTTCAGGCTCACCACCCAGCAAATGGCTCAGTACTTGTACCCCAATATAAATGACGATGCCCCAGATACCCGCCATAGTCACGACTAAGCGTTTAGCTTCATCAACATTAGCTGCCATGATCAGTAAAGCCACTAAAGCTACAAATACAGATAGTGCAGGTACAGATGCCAGTTTCGCTAAACGACGCTCAATCCATTTGAACCAATGCGTGTCTTTGCCATCATCCAAGAAAAAGTTAAGGAATACCATCAATAAGAATGCACCACCGAATGCTGCAATTTCAGGATGATGATTCATCAGTCGTGCCGAATATTCTTTAGGGTCATTTAATGCCAAATTGACAACTTCCATCATGCCCATATCCGCTGTGACCGCGACGATCACAATTGGGAAGATTAAACGCATACCAAATACTGCAATGAGAATACCCACAGTCAGGAAAAGCATTTTCCAAAAGTGATCCCAATGACGAAGGACTGAAGCATTCACGACAGCATTATCAAAAGAAAGTGAAACTTCCATCACAGCTAAAATTGCAGTAATGGTCAGTACGGTGAACATGGTCTTGAGGCCAGCTTCTGGACCATGGGTATAACCCCAATAGGCAGACAGCGCAAGACACACGATCGTGAATACGATAGAGAAACCAAAATGTTTCCACATAATCTAGCGACCTTATAAAAAATGAGGTGAATCAATAAAAATTTTACAAAACATAAACTTAGAGTTTTTATATGACGATTATTAAACAAAGTCTGTGCTTAGTGATTTGTAAAAATTCTATAAATTGAATGTCTGATTTCTAGCGCTAAAAGACACTCAATTAAACTGTACTAATTATGACGAGTTTTCAAAATTTATCCAAAGTTCTTCGTATGATTTTTTTGTTGAAGATGATGTATCGCTCAAGCTAGTTTTGTAACGACAAATTGATATGATCTTAGATGATACCTAGAGATGATTTTATTCAGGATGGATTTATGCGTTTTTCAGAAGCCGTTTGGCAACGAAACTACGATTTATATCAAAAAACATTAGCACTCCCTTTTAACCAAGAACTGGCGCTTGGAACACTCGATCGAGAAGTTTTTTGCCATTACGTCATTCAGGATGCGCATTATCTGGTTGCCTATGGTCGAGCATTGGCTATTTGTGGTGCTAAAGCATATGACTCCGATGCCATTATTCAATTTACGCAAGGCGCTAATGAAGCAATTGTGGTTGAACGTGAACTGCACAATGGTTTTATGCACGAATTTGGCATCACTAAAGCTGATTTTGAAAATACACCTTTGACTGCTGCTTGCCATCATTACACCTCATTTCTGACAGCTACTGCATGGTCAGAGAGTTATCCTGTCGTTTTAGCTTCATTACTGCCGTGCTATTGGATTTATGCGGAAGTGGGCAAAGACATTCTTAAACGTAATATTGCAAATAATCCTTATCAAGCGTGGATTGACACTTATGCTGGCGAGCATTTCAACGAAGAAGTACGCAAAGTCATTGAAATTATTGACCGAGTTGCGGCAGAAAGCGATCAACATACCATTGAAAAAATGCATCAAGCTTACACACGGGGAGCTGAACTCGAATATTTATTCTGGGATAGTGCCTATCATCAACGTCAATGGTTAAGCCTAGATCACTCATGATGCTATCACCTGCATAACCAAATTAAAGGTCGGTGATCTAAACTGCATTGCCGACTTTCAGGCTCATTTCGATTTAAATGGATTTAAGACTGGATTTTAAAGCAAACTTCAAGCACAATTACTATTGATAATAATTCTCATTATCATAAATAAAATTTACTTGAGGTTTTCTATGCAACATTCACTGGGAACAGAAGCAATCCGTGCATATTTCACTTTACAATGCTGTTGGTTAAATAGTGAAGAAGTTTATTTAGAAAAAGGATGTACACAGTGTGGATCTGCTGCCACATATCTCATTTATTTTACCAATCATCATATTCAAAATTTAATGCTCGACTTCATTGCACAATACTCTTGTTCAAGCTCTATACGTTTTGATTTTCTAGATTTACAACATTTCGAAGCCGAATATAACGATTTTCTTCAACACTTAGAAAAAGAAGTAAATTTTTACGCACGTCAACATCATGCTATTGAAAGACATATATGTTTTGAACAGGTGGACTCTATTTTCGAACGTCACTATTCACGTGTTTGCTGATCAATATTCACCCGAAATTCACTTATATTTAACATCCTGTGGCTCATCATGACATCAAATTTGTGAATTGATTCTGTCTTGTTCATCTATTTAAAATCAGATTGCAGGAGCTCTCAAAGCACTTTACATTGGACTTTTGCTGTTCAATGAAATTTTACCGACATAATTTGTCGTGTTTTATTTTTCATTTGTGCTTGAACAAAATTAAATCGCTATCATATATCACCTTCACTCAGCATATTTTCGAGATGTTTTATGAGCCAAAGTCATATCCGTATTCGAGGCGCACGCACCCATAACTTAAAAAATGTGAACCTTGATATTCCACGCGATAAATTCGTGGTGATTACGGGACTTTCAGGTTCAGGTAAATCTTCACTGGCTTTCGACACCTTATATGCAGAAGGTCAACGTCGCTATGTTGAATCTTTATCTGCCTATGCACGCCAATTCCTATCCCAAATGGAAAAACCTGAAGTCGATTCGATTGAAGGTTTAAGCCCAGCTATTGCCATCGAGCAGAAATCGACCAGTCATAACCCACGTTCAACGGTCGGTACGATTACTGAAATTTATGACTATTTACGTTTGTTGTATGCTCGAGTGGGTACACCCTACTGCCCTGAGCATGACTTGCCGATGGTGGCACAAACCGTGTCGGAAATGGTTGATGCGGTTAAAGCACTTGAAGAAGGTACGGCTTTATTGTTACTTGCTCCTGTTGTACGTGAGCGCAAAGGTGAATACACCAATTTATTTGAGCAATTACAAAGCCAAGGTTTCGTCCGTGCACGTGTAGACGGTGAAATCATGGAAATTGATCCACCGCCTGAACTGGATAAGAAGAAAAAACATACCATTGAAGTCGTGGTCGACCGTTTTAAAGTCCGCGATGACTTAGGCAACCGTATTGCAGAAAGTTTTGAAACTGCACTGCGTTTAGGTGGTGATATTGCTATTTTGTCATGGATGAAAGGCGAACAATCTGATCGTGTGTTTTCAGCAAAACACTCATGTCCTGAATGTGACCGTGCCGTTGCCGAATTAGAACCTCGTCTGTTTTCTTTTAACAACCCATTTGGTGCTTGCCCCGTCTGTGATGGTTTAGGGACACGCAGCCATTTTAGTTCTGACAAACTCATTCCAAACCCTGAAGTCAGCATCAGTCAAGGAGCAATTCGTGGTTGGGATCGTCAGCGTCCATACTATTACAGCATGATTGAAAGAGTCGCTGCACATTTCGACTTTTCTCTTGATACGCCGTGGAATGAACTTGATGCGGATACCAAAAAGAAATTCCTTTACGGTACAGGCAAAGAAAAAATTGATTTAAGCTATATCGATGAACGTGGTCGCCGTCATAACCGTGTGATGGCTTTCGAAGGGGTTTTACCACATTTAGAACGCCGTTACCGTGAAACTGAATCAAACTATGTACGTGATGATTTAGCTCAGTATTTATCGAATGCTGCATGTGACGCTTGTGGCGGTTCACGTCTCAATGAAATTTCACGTCATGTGCGTGTCAAAGACAAAACCATTGCCGAAATTACCAAAATGTCGATTGGCGATGCTGAAAGCTATTATCAAGATCTCAATCTTGAAGGCGCCAAAGGTGAAATTGCCGATAAGATTTTTAAAGAAATTCGTGAGCGTTTGCACTTCCTTGTATCAGTCGGCTTGAACTATTTAAGTCTATCTCGTTCAGCCGAAACCTTATCAGGCGGTGAAGCACAGCGTATTCGTTTAGCTTCGCAAATTGGTGCTGGCTTAATGGGCGTCATGTACGTGCTGGATGAACCATCGATTGGTTTGCATCAACGTGATAATGACCGTTTGCTTGAGACTTTGGTTCGTTTACGTGACCTTGGCAATACCGTTTTAGTGGTTGAGCATGATGAAGATGCCATTCGCGCAGCGGATCATATTATTGATATTGGTCCGGGTGCAGGTGTGCATGGTGGTCACGTCATTGCCGAGGGGACTTATGACGAATTGGCAGCCAATGAAGACTCTTTGACCGGTAAATACTTGTCAGGCAAATTAAAAATTGAAGTGCCTAAAGTTCGTGTACAACCACCTAAACCTGATGAGCAAATTAAGCTGATGGGTGCATGTGGTCACAACTTAAAGAATGTCGATTTGACTATTCCATTGGGTGTGATGACCTGTGTGACGGGTGTATCGGGTTCAGGTAAATCAACCCTCATTAACCGCACCTTATTACCGCTTGCTGCAACACAATTGAATGGTGCAACGACGTTAACGGCAGAAAAATTTGATTCGATTGATGGCTTACAATTCCTCGATAAAGTCGTGGATATTGACCAAAGCCCAATTGGACGTACACCGCGCTCAAACCCTGCAACCTATACAGGTTTGTTTACGCCAATTCGTGAACTCTTTGCTCAAACCCCAGAAGCCAAAGCACGTGGGTATGCCGCAGGTCGTTTCTCGTTTAACGTGAAAGGTGGTCGCTGTGAGGCTTGTGAAGGCGACGGTATGATTAAAGTGGCGATGCATTTCTTACCGGATATGTATGTGCCATGCGATGCCTGCCACGGCAAGCGTTATAACCGTGAAACTTTGGAAGTCGGCTATAAAGGTAAAAACATTTCTGACGTGTTAGAGATGACCGTTGAAGATGCAATGCATTTCTTTGATGCGATTCCTGTGATTCACCGTCGTTTAGAAACTTTACATCAAGTTGGTTTAGGTTATATCCGTTTGGGTCAGTCGGCAACCACGCTTTCAGGTGGTGAAGCACAGCGTGTGAAACTTGCACGTGAGTTGGCGAAGCGTGATACAGGTAAAACACTGTATGTGCTTGATGAGCCAACCACAGGTTTACATTTCCACGATATTGCGAAACTTTTGGATATTCTTCATGAGCTACGCAATAAAGGTAATACCATTGTGGTGATTGAGCATAACTTAGATGTGATTAAAACTGCCGACTGGATTGTGGACTTAGGTCCTGAAGGTGGTGCTGGTGGCGGTATGATTATTGCCGAAGGTACGCCTGAAGAAGTAGCGAAAAATAAGGTTTCGCATACGGCGAGATTCTTAAAGCCGATGTTAAAGTGATTTTGAAAGGGCTCATAAGAGCCCTTTTTAATTGTCTAATCTTGAAATCAGATAATTCATATACTCCGTATAGAAAGGCTCTTTCTCTGCTTTTTCTTTATATATTTCAGTAATCAACTGGCGAATTCTTTGGCTTGTCTCTTGATCCTCTTGATTATCTAATATTTTCTTAACAACATAGCTACTATTGAGAGATGTGAATCTCGCATCATTATTTATTTCTTCAAAAAGAAGTTTTTCCCACTGTTCTTTACTAGCGTATTCAATTGCTAATTCATCTCGATCATTCCAAACTTCATTTATATAAACTTGAAAAATTGCATCAATCAGCTTTGGTAATTCTTCTTTAGAAGGTTGATGATTTAAAATCAACTCCTTAAAAACAGGTCTTATTTCATCATCATCTTGAATATTATAAAAACTTTGACGCTCTTTATTCTTTTGTTCTTTAATCCATTCACAAATATTTTGCTCCAATGATGTAACATCCTCATTAAAAATTTCTAAAATTTTTAAAGCAAAATTTAAATTATGAATATTTTCTAAGCCAACTACAGCTTTCGTTGCTTTATGGAAAATCTTTGGAAAATTCTTGCCTACTCGAAGCCCCCAAAAATCTTCACACAACTTATGAAAATCATCTTTAATTTTATTATTTTCTTCAGAAATCATCGTGGAGTTTGCTAGGTCATGTAATAAAGTCCAATTTGGCTCTCCTTTTTGATCAAACCATTTTTTAAACTCCATAAACCATTCATCAGAATAAATAAATTTGTAATCTAGTGACTTCAATGATTCATAGGTTTTACGTTTTCTCTCAGACCAATCAGTCTGATTTTTCTCAAGCCTTGACTTTATATCTTCCCAATTAAACTCATATTTTTTTCCAAAATCTTCAATGAAATATCCTTGAAGAACTCTTATAAGAATAATCTTTTTTGTTGAATCAGCAACGTCTTGCGATAATTGCTCTCTAAATTTTTTATAAAGTTTGATCACTTTTTGAAAAAATCGAAAATTATGAATTTCCATTTCATCAGCAAACTGCACCATTAAACCTACTAATGACTCATCTATATCTTTTGTATTTTCACGAAGTAAAGGTTCAACAGAAGTAATTTTGATTGTTTCATCAATCAATTTTTCTTTGTATTCAGCATATTTTTTTTGATTGTCATCTTCATTTTTCGTTTCATCTAAAATCAATATAACTTGGCAATTTCGCTCTAATTTAAGCTGATTTGCTAGACCCATTACATCTTTTATATCTAACTTTTTAGACATTCGTTCAAAGTCATCAAAGCAGATGATTGCATCTCTGACTTGAGAATACAAAACTGCTTCAAAAATTTTAGCTGATGAGTTGATACTAAATCCTTCAGTACTTCCACTCATTTTTACATCACGAAGTGCTGATAATCGTTTCTTTACAAAAGTAGGAATCTCAAAATTCTGAGAGGACTCTATATTGAAATAATTACTGCTCATATTTGTTGAAATAGCAGTTTTGAGATCAGAGATACTCTCTATTCCAAATAAAGATACATACGCGTATTTTTTACTAAATATTTTGTCTTTATTCTTTCTTTCATAACTTGGCTTTTGCTTTATTTCATTTTCTTCTTGTTCAGCTCTTCTTTTGATAAATCTATACCAACTAAAAGTCTTTCCTACTCCCCAACATCCCGTAATCGCAATTGCGATTCCTTTATTTTGATTCTCTTTAAAAATAGTTTCTAAACTTTGTTCTTGTTGAATATTCATTGCCTAAAATAATTCATGCTTTTTATATACTTATAAATAAAAAAGAAATGAAAAACAATCAGCTTGACACTGTATTACGCCCTGCTGCTTTGGCTTTAAATAAGGCTTGGTCTGCCTTAGCAAATAAGGCTTTCCAAGAATCAGCACCTACCGCAACACCCACACTGATCGAAACCGTAAATGATTGACCTTGCTCATCTGTAAATTGTATATCACCAATACTCTTACGCATCTTTTCTGCAGCACGTAAACCATGTTCAAGGTCTAAATTTTCAATCAACACCAAAAATTCATCACCACCAAAGCGTACGACCAAATCCGTAGAACGAACATTATGACTTAAACAATTTGCCACCTGCTGAATGACTTGATCCCCTGCCACATGACCATATTGATCATTAACCTGTTTAAAATAATCAATATCTACAATCATCAAACACGTTTGGGTAAACTTATTGGGCTGAGCCTCCATAAGTTTGGTATAGGCTTCTAAAGCAAAACGATTTGAAACACCTGTTAATTTATCAGTATTGGCAATATTCTTTAATTCAAATTCAAACTCATCACGTTGATGCAACATTTTCTGAAGTTTTTGCATCGCTTCGTGTAATGAATGTACTTGTTTCTGCTGATCTTCAATAAAATGACTATCGACCAAAGCATTGGCATACGACAATTCAACTAATTTATCTCTCACCATGATAAGCGGCGAAATAACTTTACGTTGAACATAGATCATCGTAAATAAAGCAGCCAATAGTGAAATTAAAGAGACTATCAACGTGAGTATAAAGTTGAGTTGATTCGCGTCTTTTTCTGACTTTGCGATTTCAACGCTCTTATTGAGCAAATAGTCTTGCAAATCGATAACTGTTAAGAATTTACCAGATACAGCTACACTTAATTCAGTCCCTGATAAAAAATAAGGTTGTCCTTTTCGGCTTTCATCAATTAATCGCATGATGATGGGTAAGCCCTGATCAATAAACTGAGTTTTCACTTCTTGGTGTAAACGAGCGAACTCAGCTGTACGATGGCGTTCGGGTTGGATGGTATTCACTAAATCCCACAAATAGCGAACTTGTTTTTGCGTTTGTAATGCGCGTGCAATATTGTCACTTGGTAACGGCTGCTGAAATGTCACATGTGCAGTTACATTTGAAGCAACACGTCCAGCCTGATCACGCAAATCTGCTAACACCAAAATCATGGTGTAATAATGCCCCATCGAACTGTCTTTACTTTTAGACTGCATTACCAGTTTTTTCAGTAAATCATGGCTGCTATCCCACGCATTAAACATTGTAAGAATAGCCTGATCTAAAGCTTCAGGCGTACGCTCTGCAAATGGCAACGAAATATAGTGATCGACTTGTTTGCGACCTTCCGCTAATTTTGGATTTAGGTATTGAGCGACGTACTCTTCTAACCCATCATATCCAGACTGATCTAATCGATGAATCGAGACCTTAATTTGTTCATCTACTCCCGCGCGATACTCAATAAGCGCTTGTTTATTTTTTTCAAACTCTTCTTGTGAACTCGACATTGCCATGTTCGCAGGGCCACGCTCGCGTGAAATACGGTTCGCTAGAGCAGCAACAGCTCGAAGATTTTCAATTTCAATCAATGCTGTTTGTGATTTCTGATATTCGCGATAATGGCTAATGACCAATGGGATTGAAATACAGAGGATAGATAAGACGATAATCATCACGAACACAAATAGGCGGCGACCAATTTGCTCGGAATGTGATTTTAACATCCAAACTACCTCTAAAATAAAAGACCGTATAAAGCGGTAAGATTTATAAAATTTCTTTGAACTTAGTTATATTTTACAATATAACCATGTTTAAAAAGCACTTAAAGCACAAGTTTTTATTTAAGAAACAATGTGATAAATATCACACTATTGTAATGCCGTAAATTTTTTTTGTTCAATATTTAAATTATTTTTCCACCAATATACAAGTGATATATTTCGCAGTATTTACTTTTTTTGAATTAAAATCAGATGATTATTTTGATCACTTAATCAGCATCGAAAAAATAGATCATGCGCATAATTTTTAATCATTATACAAACCTCATCCTTTAAACCATAATGCTTACATCGCAAAGATACTGATTCATATCAGATTTGCTTAATGAATTTTGTTCTACCCTCGGATGTTTCTCCCACATACAGAACATCCTTTTTCAGCCCAGCCATCCCAATCGGCTGGGTTTTTTTTATCTTTTATATGACTTTTAACGTAAATAATGAAAGAAACCAAGTCGATCTAAAATATCTAAAGTGATTTCCTTGCGTTGCTGAATTTGATCACCATTTTTCATTTCTAAATTTAATGCAAAGGCAGTGACTTGACCGCTGGCTTGTTCTACAAACCCCACATACCAGCCTACCTGAGGCTCAATATCCATTCCCCAACCACTTTTGGCATATAGCTTATTCGCACCACGTGATTCGACATACATCATGTCCCTTACATCTTGTTGTACATCTCTACGAAACGGCAATGACAACTGTGCCAATCTATAAACAAATTTAACTTGTTGTTCAGGTGTAATCTCTAGAGGACCTTTTAACCAAAATTGATCTATCTGATCCCCGACTTTTGCATTTCCATACTGAATTCGACTTAATTCCTGTTGCATCAATGTTGGTCCAATACGGTGTGCTAAGGCTTGATACACAGGTACAACAGATGCTTGTAAGGCTTCACCAAGCGTAAAATCACGTTGCCAACTATCAAATGAACGTTTATTTCCATCCCATTTAAACACTTCATACCGAGTTGATTTATGATGTTCTAATCCAATCAAAGCATTCACTATTTTAAAAGTGGATGCAGGGATAAAATTTTCTTTTGCTCTTGTTCGATCAGAACCGTAAGTTTTAACGTGTTTGCCATCATAGGTGATAAATACACCTTGAATATTTTGCTGATTAAATAGGGTCTCAATATGATGCTGATTCTTTGATTCACTGCTATTCAGCATTGAATCGTCTTTTAAATCGTATGCTTTTGTTCTCGGATTAATATGATCTAAGGCCTGGCAGGCAGATAAAAAAACAGACGTTAAAACAAGTGCAACAACGTAGATTCCTTTCAATTCAATGTTCCAATTTGACCAATGCATTTAATTCAATTTTGACAGATTATTTCCAATTTTTTTGTCTATTTTTAACACTTTTTTTAAAAATAATATTTACATGTGCAATATGCTGGTGCATAATGCCCCACATTAGGGCGAGATAGAAATATACCTCAGCAGAATTTCTGTATTTCCCTCAAGTTTTGGCAAAAAAACCTAGTTTTCATAGAAAACTAGGTTTTTTTTTGCTCAGTATTGATAAAGAATACACCCAATTATGCACTATAATGGTGCAAATAAATATAAGTTAAAAAAAATCCAGCCTTGGAGAAAGCTGGGTATATAAGAGAAATAACCACTATAATATTTAGTAAATCTAAAAGGTAAAACTCAATTTATTTAAATATAAAAAAAAACTTAGTTAACGAGCATGTAATTATGTGAAAATTAACTTAAATTGCAAAGATCGTAACCCTTTGAAATTCCGAATCGACCTAACACTTTACAGCCAAGTAGGTGAAAAAAGTCACATTATTTATTTTCAAATGAGTTAAAATTAAACGAAAATCTTAAATTTCATGTAAATTAACATTTTCTTTATACGTTTTATCCGATTCTAATAATCTTTTTTTTGTATAATTTCGATGCATTTTTTTAGCTTAATCGACCTTGAAAATCTCCTTATCACATTGTTATTTTTGAATAAAATGTTCAAAAATTCATGTTCTTAATCTTCTTGTATAAAGACATAACACACAAAATAAATTTAGACCAGCAGGCTATTACCTTAAAGATCATTGACTTAATACATTGTTACAATACAATATTTACTGCATATTCATTCGACATTTATTTGGTAACTATTATGAAAAAAATTAGTTTAGCCACTGCTTTATTAGTAGCAATGACTGGGGCACACGCATATCAAGTTGAAGTACAAGGCGCTGCTGAATACTTTGATGACTCATTGAACAATGATAACTATACTGGTTCTGTTCAAGGTACTTACTACTTCAAGAATGTAGACTCAACTAAAGGGCCTTTAGCTGAAGCGGCTTTCTTAAATCAAGCATCTAATGTTTCTGTTGCTTATAACTTCGGTGAATATTCTGCTGATATTAAAGCTGCTAATCAGAAAGTTGAAGCTCAGCAACATAACTATGGTGCAAAAGCTGAAGCTTATATCCCAACTAAACTTATTCCTTTATATGCAAGCGCGTCATATAGCCACTCAAAAACTGATGCTAAAAATGACTTCACTGCAAATAACCCATTAAACCACCCACAAGTTGCTAAATTAGCAGATGGTAACGGCGATCGTTATGCTTTAGAACTTGGTGCAATGTTACTTCCAAACTTCTTAGTTGCTGTAGGTTATACAAGCGTTGCTGATCAATACTCTTTTGATGTCTTTAAAGCAATCAACAACGGCAGCGTATTCTCAGCACTTGAAACAGGTACTATTGCTGAAGATCAAGATGCGATCACAGCTCGTACTAAATATGTAGGCGGCATCACTGATACAAATATGTCTGTTGGCTTTGAAGCTGGTTTAGTATACGGTGAAGATACACTTTACCAATTAAAATCTGACCTTTACTTCAATCCACAGTTAAGCGCAGGCGTTTCTTATACTGAATCAAGCTTTAATGACACTCCAAGCTCAGCTATCGGTGCTAACGTAAACTACTTCATCACTCCAGCTGTAGCTGTTGGTGCAAGTTATGTAAATGCTAACGCTGAAAATGGTTCTAGCCGTGATACTGAAACTGTTGGCTTAAATGCTAAATTCCGTTTCTAATAAATTATTAGATACAGAATCAAAAAAGGACGCATAATGCGTCCTTTTTTTATCAGTCACTAGTTACTCAGGGCTACGAATTACACTTAAGAAATGTAAATGTCTTTCATATTGATCAATGACATCTTGAATTAAGTCTTCTTGTGTCCAGTCCATCACATCATAGGCCTGTCCACCCTCTCTTAAAAAGACTTCTGCTTGATAATAGTCCTGCTCAGTCACCATTGTGTCTGGCATAAAGCTCGGTGGCGTTGTTCTTTGTGACATCACTTGATATACGAAATTCAACTCGTCATGATGATCTACCCTCAACTCTATTCCTTCACCCAATCGATTTACACTAACCTTAAACTGTCTTCTCTTGAACTCTTTCTGCACTTGCTCTAATGCTTGAGATACTTGAGATTCAATAAATACATCAACCTCTTCCTTAGAATGAGGATAGTGCATAATCAATCCTAAGCGTTTTTGCCAACTCCGTGGTTGATGAATTGCTCGAGGTGTAATTCTCGCTTCTTGCAAAGCATTCATTTTAATTAAATCTACTTTTAAGGCTTTGAGTAATCCCCAACAAATAAAGAGCATAATGACGGAGAATGGCAATGCACTCATGATGGTTGCAGATTGTAAAGCACCGAGCCCACCGACCAATAATAATACAATTGCCAATACCGCCATAAGCACAGTCCAAAAGAGTCGTTGCCATGTCGGTGAACCTTCACCTTTAGCCGTCAAATAGTCTGTAACTAATGCACCTGAATCCGCTGAAGTGACAAAGAATAAAATAACCAGCGATGTTGCTACCACACTCATCATTGAAGCGAGTGGTAAGCTATTTAAAAATTCGAATAATGCAACGGAAGAATCCTTCTGTACGGCTAGCATCAGTGCTTCATTGCCTTCTTGCATAATACTGAAGAGCGCAGCATTCCCCATAAAGCCCATCCAAATGAGTGTAAATCCAGTAGGAATCAAAATAACTCCAACGATAAACTCTCGAATAGTTCTTCCGTGAGACACACGTGCGATAAACATCCCGACAAATGGTGACCATGAGATCCACCATGCCCAATACATAATCGTCCAACCACCAATCCAACCATTGGGTTGATAAGCATATAAATTAAATGTCATGGTAAAGAGATTAGAAACATACTGACCCATGTTCTGAATTGTGGTTTGCAAAAGATAAATGGTAGAACTCGTGAAGAATACAAAGAGTAATAAGCTTAATGCCAATACTAAATTCAGCTCAGACAACCGTTTAATTCCTTTTTCTAAACCTAGAAAAACGGATAATGATGCCAATGCACTGACGATAATAATCAGTATCACTTGTGTACTTGCTGATTGAGGAACATCAAATAAATAATTCAAGCCTGAGTTAATTTGCGTTACACCAAAACCCAACGTTGTCGCCACACCAAATACTGTTCCAATCGTGGCAAATGTGTCTACGGCATCCCCCATTGGACCATGAATTTTTTTTCCAATGATCGGATACAGCGCAGAACGCACTTTTAAAGGCAATTGATGTCGATAAGCAAAATAGGCCAAAGACAATCCAATCAATGCATAGATCCCCCATGCATGAAGTCCCCAGTGGAAGAAAGTCACTCGCATCGCTTGCTGCGCTGCCATAACCGTTTCTCCATCACCGACTGGCGGAGAGACATAATGCATTACAGGTTCTGCTACCCCAAAAAACATCAAGCCAATCCCCATACCTGCGGTAAAGAGCATTGCAAACCAAGAGCCATTACTGTAACTCGGTTGGCTATGATCTGGACCGAGCCTGATTTTGCCGTAGTCAGAAATTGCGATATAAGCCAGCACGATCAGAAATATGGCAACTGCTAAAACATAGAACCAACTAAAAGAATCCGTAATCCATTGGTTCAGTTGCTGAGTAACTAATTCAAAACCATGAGGAGATAACACCACAGTGGCCAAAAATACAAAAATGATGAGTACCGTGCTGATAAAAACACGTGGATTTACATTTGAATACCATGAAGGATGCTGAGAAGACATAATTCCCCTATATATTTATTTTTCGGTGAAACGCTTCAAACTGGATAAAACGCTATATGAATTGAGATCATTTATCCTCAACCTCATACAAAGCCGAGTTAGTTTCATCAAAAACAGAATAGAAAATCGACTCAATATAGAGCATCGGAGACTGTTTGTTGATCTAATTACTTATTATTCATGATTTTGCAGATGAATGCCGTTAGCAAGATGTAACGTTCTGTTTTAATCATCCTGATGCTTTGGCAAATGAGCAATGTATTGCAGTGCAATTAAGCGCGAAACAATCAAAGCCAGATACATGACTCCACTAAACATTTGAATCATGGCAATCAGTCTCGCCAGCGGACTCAAGGGCATAATATCTGAAAGACCTGTTGCCGACTGAATACTAAAACTGAGAAACAACAAATCTAACCAACTATGTTGAACAGATTGTTCAGGCGTTATGCTAAAACTCAGTGGGTCATATAGCTGGCAGATGCTATATAAAAATGCGAAGCTCCATGCAATTAAAGTAAAAACAGCCGCTGCCGCAAATAATTCATCTTTGGTCAAATAGCGGTCTTCGAACATATATCGAACCAAACCATAAGCCGCTGTCGTATACGCGATAACTTCAAATACATGCGCTGTAATTTGAATATAGGCTTGATGGTATCCAATCAGAATCAAGAAAGAAAAAATGAGAGCCCCTAGTACCCCAAATAAACCTACAGCACTAAAAATTGGGGTCATTTTGATGACTTTAGCAATAATAAGAAGGACTAAAGCACCGAGAATCCAAGTCATGGAGCGATAAGCCAAATCATGACTTGATACCACTGCGAGGAATAAAATCAGCAGCTGTAAAATCAGTAGACAAGCGGATGGTAAACGTACCAGATCACGTATCGCGCGGCATATTAACCTCATCTCAACTCCAACTATTTTTATTGTTTTGTTTGAATGAAAGCATAGCGGACAGTTGATGAATTGTATGTCATTTAAAATAGAAATTTGGTAAAGAAAAAAGCCCCTTAAAGGGGCTTTTTATCATCATCAGTATGGCTTAGTGGTCTGATGCACCAGAAATACCAATACCTGTTTGTGAGCGTACAAACTGTGCATCAAATGCTTTACGTTCAGCTTGCGCTTGTGCAGAATTGTCTGTCACAGAGAATAACCAGCAGAAGAAGAATGCTAAAGGCATCGCAAATAATGCAGGACCGTTATATGGATTAATTGGTGTATCAGAAATACCAAGCGTATCTACCCAAACTGCTTTAGAAAGTACGATGAGTACAACCGCTAAAACTAATCCAACAACACCACCAGCAACCGCACCACGCGTTGTTAAACCTTTCCAGAACATTGAAAGTACAAGCACTGGGAAGTTTGCACATGCAGCAACAGAGAATGCTAAACCTACCATGAAGGCAACGTTTTGTTTCTCGAACAAGATACCCAAGATCATCGCAAAGATCGCAAGACCTAAAGTCGCGATTTTAGACATACGAAGTTCAGATTCAGGTGTAGTTTGTCCTTTTTTCAATACGTTCGCATATAAGTCATGTGAAATTGCTGAAGCACCTGACAACGTTAAACCTGCAACAACTGCGAGAATCGTGGCAAATGCAACCGCTGAAATGAAGCCCATGAACAAGTCACCGCCTAAAGCATCAGACAAGTGAACCGCAGCCATGTTATTACCACCAACAAGCTCTAGCTTGCCAGTTACTGCCATTTTCGCAATATCAAGGAATTGTGGGTTGTTCGATACATAGAGAATCGCACCGAAACCAATGATGAAAGTTAAAAGATAGAAGTAACCGATAAAGCCTGTTGCAACAACAACTGATTTACGTGCTTCTTTCGCATCTTTTACTGTGAAGAAACGCATGAGGATATGTGGTAAACCAGCTGTACCAAACATCAATGCTAAACCAAGAGAAATCGCATCAATTGGGTTTGATGCCAGACTACCTGGTCCCATGATTTTGGTTGCATCATCTAAGGTTAAATCATGTACTTTAGAGAAGACTTGAATCGATTGCTCGAACATATTGGTGAAGCTAAAGCCAACGCCTTTCATCACCATAAATGCCATGAAGGTAGCACCTGACAACAACATCACTGCCTTAATGATTTGCACCCATGTTGTCGCTAACATACCGCCAAAAATAACGTATGCCATCATAAGCAGACCGACGATGACGACAGCAATGTTATAGTTCAAGCCAAACAGAAGCTTGATCAACTGACCAGCGCCGACCATTTGGGCAATCAAGTAGAATGCAACAACAACAAGAGAGCTTAACGCTGCCAGTGTGCGTACAGGTTTTTCTTGTAAACGGAATGATACAACGTCAGATAAATTGTATTTACCCAAGTTACGCAAACGCTCTGCTATCAAGAAAAGTACGATAGGCCAACCTACCATGAAACCAAGTGAATAGAGTAAGCCATCGAAACCTGACAGGAAAACCATCGCAGAAATACCAAGGAACGATGCTGCGGACATATAGTCACCAGCAATGGCTAAACCATTTTGGAAACCAGAAATTCCACCGCCTGCGGTATAGAAATCTTTGGTGTTTGTGGTTTGTTTAGCTGCCCATTTGGTAATCCCCAGCGTTGCACCGACGAAAATCAAGAACATGATAATCGCAGGCCAATTTGTTGCTTGTTGTTCTGCTGCACCTAAATCAGGACCTGCGAATGCCAATCCAGATAACATTGCAGTCCCTGCAAATGTGAGTAAAGAATTCCATTTCATCTTAGTGTAGTCCCTTCTCGTGAGTGATGGCTTCAACTTCGCGCATAGCTTCTTCGTTTAATTGATCGAGCTTATTGTTGGCAATGTACGAATACACACCACATAACAAGAAAGACAGCACGATGATGCCTAATCCTAGAGGGATACCCCAAGTGGTTACACCACCTGAAAGCGATGACAATAAAAATTCTTTGTTATAGCCAACTAAAAGCATAAAACCAACGTAGACAAACAGCATAATGCCTGTCAATGTCCAGCTCAGTGTGCTTTTCTTTTTGACCATTTCTTTGAATTTGGGATTCTGTAGAATTTGCTCTACTTGTCTCTCATCCATAAACAAGACTCCATATGAGACCCAACCGTAGGTCATTTTTTTTATTTAAATTATTCCGATTTTTAAATTAGCAAGATTTTGCATTGGTTGTAATTTAGACTTTGGTCGCTAAATTTTGATCAATTTGAACGTGACAGTTCATGGATGCGTTATCATTACACGAGATTCTCAAGTGTAAGTCCTATGAACAGTTGGTTGATTATTGGGGTACTCGCCCTCTACATCCTCATCCTTTTTATTTGCGCCTTTTTTGGTGAAAAACATGCCAGTCGGCTCAGCCCACGTGGACGCATGTTATTGTTTAGTTTGACCTTAGGCGTGTACTGTTCGTCTTGGACATTCTACGGCGCAACGGGTGCTGCTGTTCGTGAAGGGATCATTTTCCTTCCAATCTACTTAGGCCCACTTCTGTTTGTCTGGTTTGGTTATGATATTTGGCGTCGCTTAGGTCGAGTACGTCAGCACCATGCTATTTCCTCAATTGCTGACTTTGTGGCAGCACGTTATGGCAAAAGCGGACCTCTCGCCTCACTCGTCACCATTTTAGCCGTGATCGCCATCATTCCTTATCTTGCCTTACAACTGAGAGCCATTGCACTCAGTGCATCCGTGATGTTGCAACAAGATTCAGAAGTGATGAATCTGACCACCAATGGTGTTCTTGCACTTACAGGGGTTCTCGCAATTTTGGCTATGATGTTTGGTACACGTCAGATTGCCAACACCGAACAGCATGGCGGTTTAATGCTGGCAGTCGCTTTTGAATCCTTTGTTAAATTATTTGCACTCCTCTGTGTCGCTTTTTTCTTTTTATTTGAACGCCCCGAAAACCTCATTCAAGTTTCCGCAGACGTATCCAAAACCTTCCATGAAATTCAACTGATGGGCGTGCCAGATACCTTTTGGATTCAAACACTTTTAGCAGCATTAGCGATTATATGTTTGCCACGCCAGTTTCATGTTGCTGTAGTTGAATTACGTGATGAAAAACATATTCGTGGTGCGCGCAGATGGTTTGCCGCTTACATCATTTTAACCGTTGTCGCGATTATTCCGATTGCAAGTTGGGCACTTCATGCTGCACCAGAATACATGGCAGTCCCTGATGTTGCCGTGCTGTCACTGCCTTTGAGCTATAACCAAGAATGGCTGACGCTCTTAGCATTCCTTGGAGGATTTTCGGCTTCAACTGGTATGCTTTTAGTCTCTTCAGTCGCACTCTCAATCATGCTCAGTAACGACTTGATTATGCCTGCGCTATGGCGTTTGGGTTGGATTTCTCGTCATGACAAGCGTTTACCTCGAATGCTGAAATTCACACGTCGCGTATGTATTTTGGCGGTCATGCTACTTGGATTCTTATTCTTCCATTTCTTTAATGACATTGATCAGCTGTCAGTATTTGGTCTTTTGGCATTTAGTGCTGTTGCACAGTTTGCACCTGCACTTATTGGGGGGTTGTACTGGCGTGGTGGAAGTAAACAAGGGGTCTATGCAGGTCTCATCGTTGGTTTTGTGATGTGGAGTTACACACTGCTCTTACCAACAATTTTAAGAAGTTTACCAGATGAATATTATCAATTTACTTATTCGTTTCTGATGTTTGGCCCTCTGGGATTTGACTTATTAAAGCCTGAAGCATTACTTGGTTTTGAATCATTTGCGCCATTAACACATGGTGTAATTTGGTCACTTGGCTTAAATATCGTGCTCTACATCTGGATCTCACGAATTTATCGTCCAAGTATTGCTGAGCAAATACAGGCAGAAAGTTTCTTCTATTACGAAACAAAACCCCTACAAACGCAACAAACCTCAAATGAAGTTAATTATTTACATCATGATGTCGCACGATTAAAAGTGGGTGACCTGATCACGCTTGCCAAACGGATTACGGGTGAAGGTCCGACCATGCATGCGTTTAATCAATTCTGCTTATCCAATAATGTGATATTAAACGAAAACAGCAGTGCCAATGGGATGTGGTGGCGTTTCACTGAACAATATCTTGCTGGCACAATTGGAGCTGCATCGGCACGTACCCTACTCACTACAGCCATGGTTAACAATGGATTAGCACTTGGACAGGTCGCTAATATTCTAGATCAAGCATCACAATGGCAACGCTTTAACCAAAATCTAATTATGACCATGATCGACCACATGACCCAAGGGGTAAGTGTTGTCGATGAAAACATGTGTTTAGTCGCATGGAATAATCAATATCTCGTTTTATTCGATTATCCAAAAGATTTGGTATATGTGGGCTGCCCAATTGCAGACTTGATCCGATACAACGCAGAGCGCGGTGAATGTGGACCTGGTTCCGTTGAAGAGCACGTACGTAAACGTATTCATTGGATGAAAGTAGGTAGCGCTCATGAGTTCGAACGTATTCGAAAAGATGGTCGTGTTATCCAAATGCGAGGAAATCCAATCGAAGGCGGTGGCTTCGTGACGACATTTGCTGATATCACGGCATTCCGAGAAACTGAAGCACTACTTGAAGGACGCGTTCAAGATCGTACTCAACAACTTGCCAATGCCTTGGCAGAACAACAATTGGCACGTGAACAAGCTGACAAAGCCAATATGTCAAAAAGTCGATTCATTGCTGCAGCAAGTCATGATTTACTTCAACCTATGCACGCTGCACGGTTATTCAGTACGGCATTAGAACAAAGCATTCAAAATGAAGAAGATGCTAAAACGCTACAGCAACTCGACCGTGCCTTACATGGTGCAGAGAGTATGCTTTCTGCATTATTAGACATTGCACGTTTAGAAGGTGGAACAATACAACCTAAACGACAAGCCTATCCATTACATGACCTATTGAGTGACTTAGAACTACAATTTAAATCAATTGCAGCACAACGAGCGATCTCCTTCCGAGTGCATGACGTGAAGTTCTGGATTGATACAGATCCTCAATGGATTCGCCGTATTATTCAAAACTTTGTCAGTAATGCCCTAAGATACACAGCAAAAGGTCGTGTAATTGTTGGGGTGTTACGTTCAGCAGAAAGAGCGAATCATATTCGTATTGGTGTTTGGGATACTGGTCCAGGGATTGCTGAACAACAACGTATTAAACTCTTCCAAGAGTTTGAACGTTGCGGACATACCTCGCCATGGGGTGAACAAGGTTTAGGTCTTGGACTCGCCATCGTTCAGAGAATGACCAGTATGTTGGGTTATCCTGTGCATGTGTATTCCGAGTTGGGTAAGGGTTCATGTTTTATGATTGAAGTCCCACTCATCGATGCACCAAAGGTTGTGACCGCACCAGTTCAAGCCACACCATTAAAATCTGCAGCGTATAAAATTTTATGTTTAGACAATGATGAAACTATTTTAGAAGGCATGGCAACTTTGCTTACTAAATGGGGTTATCAAGTGTTTAAAGCCACAGAACCTGAACAAGCGCTTGAGATTATTCAACAAGAGAACATTCAAGTTTGGTTGGTCGATCAACACCTGAATTCAAATAAAATAGGATTAGATTTTATTGTAGACTATCGTCAAGAAAATGTACCTGTGGCATTGATTACAGCTGATTCAGATCCTGAGCTTCCTCAACGACTCAAAGAGCTGAATATTGTCCTACTGAAAAAACCTCTCAAACCTGCCTCACTACGTTCATGGTTATCAGGTTTAAAAATTTCAAAATAAGATTTGAATAGTTATATTTTGATACATTCATCACCCAGTTTTTCCAAGAAGAGCTGGGTGATTTTTATACATATTGACACTGTACTTTACAATGATTGGCAGTCCTCAGCTTCACAGGTGGCAAAAGAGAACAAAATAAAGCTAAAGAGAGCGTTGGCGATTGACCAAAAAAATCAAAGTCTGATTTTCTATGGCAAAACACATCAAAAGTTGAAAAAGTATTTAAAACAAATAGTTACAAGTTTACTAACATCATGTTTTTAGATGACAAATTTACTCATCAAATAAAAATTAATACTTTAGTCTTATTCTTATTGCAATCAACATAATTCTAAATCTAGCCATCAGCACATCTTCTTTCGATTAAAGCAATCAAAGTGCCTCAAATTTTCTCGAGAATAAAAGTATCAAATGGAGTCTTGCAATGAACATTTCAGAAGCTATGCCACATGGTTTAGATCGTAATCACGAATTTCATCGCCAATATGGTGCCAATGCAATTTTGCCTGAAATCAAGTGGCAAGAAATTTTTCCATCTACATCCTTAAAAAATGTACATGTACGTGCCTTGGAACAGATTTACCAAACTGCAGTACCTTTGGCTTTACAGGTTTTTGAACAATTAAAATTTGATGTATTTACACCAGCAGCTTATCACCCTCAAGGCTTAGGTTTATTTGATAAATTGGCACAACAAGAAAATCAACTTATTCAACGTTTAGCATCAGAATGCCGAGATTTAGATGAACATACGCGTCATCAAGTGTGGAGTATGTTGTTGCGTGGTGGTGCCGTTTTGGTCTTTAAAGCTTGGCTTGGTAAAGTGAAAACTGGTGAAAATACGCTTGATACCACGCAGTTTGATGAAATTTCAGATTTACTCTTTATCAAAACACCGCCGCTTGCACTCGCAGAACAATTAGGCATCGATGCATATGCAGATTTCGATCATATTTTTCTCATGTATGGCAATGAGGTGTTTTTAGATCGTTTTAATGGACTTGAAACGGCTGCACTCTTTGTTGATCTGAAAGTTTATGATGCCGCTTTTTTAAGTCTTAGAGATGATCGCGTTGCAGAATATTTAAAACGCAAGGGCTATGTAACACAAGATCAAATTGATGAACTTCAATGTGCACTCAATCCTCTATATTGTAATGAGTTGACACCTAAACAGGACTGTTTAGCCTAAAGTAGATACGCATCGAAAAAAAGACCTTTGATTAGGTCTTTTTTTCAAATCTAAGAATCAATTAAACACGTTTTTCTTCGATGTTTAATGCATTAATCGCTAATACAGCCTGAGTACGATTTTGAACGCCTAATTTACGGAAAATCGCGGTCACATGCGCTTTAATCGTTGCTTCAGAAACATCAAGTTCGTATGCGATCTGTTTATTCAACAAACCTTCTGCAACCATCATTAACACTCGGAATTGTTGTGGTGTTAGAGATTGAATACGTTCTGCTAAAGCTGTTTCATCTGCAGCACGTGGATCAAAGTTTAAATTCGCAGGCAGGTTTGGTGGTAACCACATATCCCCTTCTAATACCTGACGAATCGCTTCACCAATGTGACTTGGATGCGCTGATTTTGGAATATAGCCCATTGCACCATGTGCAATCGAGCGTTGAATAATTGAAACTTCTTCATGCGCCGATACGACAATAATTGGTAACGATGGATACTGTGCACGCACATGCACCAACGCTGAGAAGCCTGATGCACCTGGAAGATTCAAATCTAAAAGCACTAAATCTGGTTCAGGACCTTTTTCTAAACGTTCATAAAATTCATTAACAGCAGCTGTTTCATGGATTTGGGCTTGCGGTAAGCTGTAACGAACTGCTTGAATTAAAGCATGACGAAACAGTGGATGATCATCAACGATTAAAATATTCATAAGCGAGGCGAGAGATCTCAAACACAATCAATATACTAACTGTGCTATAGCTGTTAAGGATATATAAATATTAACGAATTTTTGCAGAAAATGTCGGGCTAAATCTTACAAACGCGATTTTTTTATGTAATTTTGAAAATTCGATAAGCACATCACTTTTAAATATAAAATTTATTCAAATATTGAAATAGCTTATTCATAATCATAAATATACGTTTATTCAGTTATTTATCACTTATTTGTATCTCAAAAAGATTAAATTATCGCCATATACGCAAAAATGATATTTATTCTTATTTTGCTTATTTTACAGAATAAGCATAAATCCACATAAATAGTGCATCCGAGATTAATTTTAAATTTTTAGGTTTGTACTATGTCTACTGCTCAACAAAAACCATTAAATATCGTTGCTGTCTCTGGCGGTCTAAATAATCCTTCAAAAACTGAAGCGCTTGTTCAAGCGATTTTGGATGAGTTAGGTGAAGCAACACCTATTAATGTGCATTTTATTAAATTTAGCGAAATCGGTCATTTATTAGGTGGTGCCATTTATCGCAATCAGCTGCCGCAACGTGTTCAAGATGATCTTGCTGCTGTTGAAGCCGCGGATGCGTTGATTGTGGGAACGCCCGTATATCGCGCATCTTTCACAGGTTTATTTAAACATTTCTTTGACTTTGTAGAACAAACTGCGCTGGTTGATGTGCCTGTATTACTAGCTGCATCAGGGGGCAGTGATCGCCATGCCTTAGTACTTGAGCATCAATTGCGTCCTTTATTTAGCTTCTTCCAAGCACAGACTTTGCCAATTGGCGTTTATGCAACTGATCGTGATTTTACGCCTGAATACACCATTCACAGTGAACTATTACGTGCGCGCATTACCTTAGCCATTGCTCGTGCTTTACCAATTTTAGAGTGGGCACCAGCCAAAGGTAAACGTGCTGAAGTCGTTAAAGATAAAACCCAACAAGCCAATCAAAACTTGGGCATTAACAAACAAATCGAACAAGAAGAAGTATTGCCTTCAGCAGCAGTACCAAGTTTAGATGCAGCAGAGTCACGCTTGCATCACAAGAATAATGCTGCCCCAAAAATTGAAGTGGTATAAATATAATTGAATCAATGAGGGTATAAGCCATGTCTAATGCAGAAAAACAAGCGATTAAATTTGCCTATTGGGTTCCAAATGTCAGCGGTGGTCTTGTCGTCAGTAATGTTGAACAACGAACAGACTGGAGCTACGACTACAATGTTCGACTCGCACAAGCTGCTGAAAAAAGTGGATTTGAATATGCTTTGACACAGATTCGATTCACGGCAGGATACGGTGCGGAGAATCAGCATGAATCTGTAAGCTTTAGTCATGGCTTATTGGCAAAAACTGAAAAGTTACGTGTAATCGCAGCAATTTTACCAGGCCCTTGGAAACCCGCGCTGGCGGCTAAACAGCTCGCGACAATTGATCATTTAACCAATGGTCGTATCGCTATTAATGTTGTGAGCGGATGGTTCCGTGGTGAATTTGATGCCATCGGTGAAGAATGGCCTGAACACGATCAACGATATGCACGTTCAGAGGAGTTTATTCGTAGCTTAAAAGGCATTTGGACGCAGGATAACTTTAGTTTTGATGGAAAATATTATCAATTTAAAGACTACACCTTGAAGCCAAAACCTGTTCAAAGCCCACATATTGAAATTTTCCAAGGGGGTAGCTCGCGTGCCGCACGCGATATGGCATCTCGTGTTTCTGATTGGTATTTCACCAATGGAAACACGCCTGCTGAAATTAAAAAGCAGATTGATGACATCCGTGAAAAAGCCAAGCTGAATCAACATCAAGTCAAAATTGGGGTGAATGCCTTTATCATTGCTCGTGATACTGAAGAAGAGGCAAAAGCTGTGCTTCAAGAAATCATTGACAATGCAAATGTAGAAGCAGTCAATGCCTTTGGTGATGCAACTCGTGAAGCAGGTGCCGCAACTCAAGAAGGTGAAGGTAACTGGGCAAAATCAACATTTGAAGATCTCGTCCAATACAACGATGGGTTCAGAACAAATCTCATCGGTACACCGCAACAAATTGCTGAACGTATCGTCGAATTAAAATCAGTTGGTGTGGATCTGATCTTATCTGGCTTCTTACATTTTATTGAAGAAGTTGAATATTTTGGTGAAAAAGTACTGCCTTTAGTTCGAAAACTCGAAGCTGAACAGCAACAACACATCATCGCTAAATCAGCTTAATTGGTCTTCGATTAATTAACAACGATCTGAATGAAAACAGCGCTTTGTTCAATCTTGTTTTGACCCTGATAACTATAATAATAGCGTCATGCAGTAGCAACTTAACCCCCCAAGGCTCGGCTTGGGGGCTTTTTATTGGATAGTTCATATAATCTGATCAGCAACAGTACATCGAAAATTGAATAAATCGTACATTGTTCCGCTGTTACACGGTTATAATCACCTCAAAAATGAAGACAGCACAGCCTTATGGGTTCAATTCAATCAATAGAACATTCAAACAATTCCTCTGGTACTTCAGCGAATAAAATGGCGGTTCATATTATTTTCGCTATTGCATTAGCGCATGGATTACATGATCTGATCCAGTCTTGCTTACCTGCCATTTATCCCATGCTGAAACTCAATTTTGACTTGAGTTTTACCCAAATTGGGATTATTTCTTTGGTCTATCAAATGACTGCATCAATTCTACAACCTTGGGTTGGACTCTACACTGATAAGCATCCTAAGCCCTACCTCCTCCCTTTGGGTATGTGTGTTACACTGCTAGGTATCGTTCTGCTGGCATTTGCATGGACTTTTCCAGTCTTACTGATTTCAGCAGCACTCATTGGTGTGGGCTCATCCGCCTTTCACCCAGAAGCCTCACGAGTAGCGAGAACAGCATCAGGTGGTCGCTTCGGAACTGCTCAATCCGCTTTTCAAGTGGGTGGTAATAGCGGCTCTGCCGTTGGGCCACTGTTGGCCGCAGCAATCATTGTACCGAACGGTCAAGCCTCAGTTGCTTGGCTCATGATATTTGCCATTTTCGCTATTTATCTGCTTTACAGAATCAGTCGATGGACCATTCAATATGGTGTTCAAGCTGCTTCAGCAGTAAAAGCCAAGCAATCAACACCGTTGAAAGGTTCTAAACTTGTACAGGGAATTGTGATTATCTGTGCGTTAATGTTTGCAAAATTCACGTACATTGCAAGTATTGGAAATTACTATACCTTCTATTTGATCGAAAAGTTTCAGGTCAGTATTCAACAAGCTCAGCTTTATTTATTTGCTTTTTTAGCCGCAGTCGCAATCGGTACTTTTGCTGGCGGCCCTATCGGTGACAAAATAGGTCGTAAAGCTGTCATTTGGATTTCCTTCATTGGCATGGCACCCTTTGCATTACTCATGCCACATGTGAATTTGATGTGGACGTGTATCTTTGCGATTCTTGCTGGATTGATTATGTCTTCCGCATTTTCAGCAATGGTTGTATATGCACAAGAAGCGATGCCAGGTCGTGTCGGCATGGTCTCTGGTTTGATGTTTGGTTTGATGTTTGGGATCAGCGGTATCGCGGCAGCAGCTTTGGGCTATGTGGCAGATCATCAAGGTATTCGTTGGGTCTTTCACTTTAGCTCATACTTACCACTACTGGGCTTATTGACCTTCTTTTTACCTAGAACCAATTGATCTGCGTAAGATGATCATCGCTACGATCTCAGGTAGGATTAAAAGCAATTAAGATTTATTTTTAGGCAAAGGTTTATTATGTATACAGGTATCGTGCAAGGGTTAGAAAAAGTATTAGATATACAGCATAAAGAGGGATATCGGACTTTTGTGATTTCTAATGAGCTCAATCTTTTTCATGATGTATTTATCGGCGCCAGTGTTGCGATTAATGGTGTTTGCTTAACCGCTACACAAATTGATCTGATCGCTGGTCAAGTGCATTTTGATGTTTCAAATCTAACACTTGAATTAACCACTTTAGGTCAACTCAACGTCGGTGATGAGGTCAACATTGAACGCTCCGCTAAAGTAGGTGCTGAGAATGGTGGGCATAATTTATATGGTCATATTGAAGGCACTGCAACCGTAAAGCATTTAACCAAAAATGGTGAAACTGTTCATATCGACCTTGAAATTCCAAATGGCAATATCAAATATTTCTTCTTAAAGGGCTTTATCGGTTTAAATGGCTGCAGTTTGACAGTCAATCGGGTTGATCGTGCAAACAATCAAATCTCAATCGATCTTATTCCAGAAACTTTACGCTTAACCACATGGAAATATATTCAAGTCGGCGATCAAGTCAATTACGAAATTGATCAGATGACACGTACGCTTGTCGATACTTTAGAAAATATTCATCAAAAATAAATAAAAGCCTCTACGATAGAGGCTTTTTTCATAATCAATTCGATCTAAGAGTAGAAACTCGGATCTGGAACTTTTCCAGTTAATGCCCACTCTCCGACTTCCTGATATTTATAATCAATTGGATCATGCAGGGTTTGGGTTCGTACATTACGCCAGAATCGATCTAAATTCAGTTTTGCAGTAGTGGCGCGTGCGCCCATCACTTGAAAAATATTTTGTGTCACATAAAGTGAAGTATGAGTCGCTGCGATTTTGGCGGTAGCGATTGTAATTGAGACTTCACCACGTTGCTCCGCAGTTAATGTTTCCCCTTCATCCCACGCCTTTTGTAATGTATTGATCGCTTTTTCCGCGAGCAAGCGCACACCTTCAAGTTGCACATAAAATTCGGCGAAATGCTTTTGGGTAAATGGATCATTCACCGCTTGTTCAACCAGTGATTTCGACCAAGCTTTTTGTGTTTGAACTGTCTCTTTCGCAACATTGAACGCTCCCTCAGCAACACCTAAAAATAAATGCACGAAAATCAGTTGAGCAATTAGCGGTCTCAAACTTGAATAAGGTGTACTTAAAGGACCGGGATTGAGGAGTAATTCATCCTTGCGAATTTTGACCTGTTCAAAATGACTGGTACCACTATCCGTTTGACGTTGCCCCATATTATTCCAATCCCCAAGAAAGCTCACACCCTCTCGTGCTGTTGGAATCACGCCAATCAGTAACTTTCCATCTTCATTAAATCCCGAACAGAGCAGGATATCTGAATCAATTGATCCAGAACAAAAACTTTTATCACCATGGAAGATAAATTCTTCGTCAGAAACTTGTTTCGCGGTTGTTCTACGATCTAATGGATTTAACGTATTTCCCCAAAATAAGTTGTGTTTGGCGGTCTGTCTAAACCAATCTCCATATTGAGCTGGCTGTGCAAAAAGTTGTACCGTCGCTATAAGCAAATGATGAAAGCCATATACATGCGCAAGCGAACTATCGACTTGAGCAATGGTTTGAATGGTTTTAAAAATCGTGCTCCATGTTGCACCTTGCCCACCAAGTTCTTTTGGAATAGATAAAGACAATAAACCACTTTGTCGAATTAGATCTCGCTGAGCCTTTGGATTTCCACCCTGTTTGTCGCGTTCTGCTGCGGTCTTCGCAAACTCAGATGCAAGTATTTGCGCAGTCTCAAGTGGCGTTTCAGGGTTAAAATTTAGGGGAGAATTCATTGTTATGTTCCGTATCGCATCTGCTGATAAGCTTAGCAGATCAACATGATTTGACTTATCACAATGCCTGCTTTTCTTATCACTGAACTAAAAATACCGCTAGTTGAACTAACGGTATTTAAAACATGACTTCGTCTGTTTAATCGGGATTACTGCTGTGATTTCACTTCAGCAATTAATTGATCCACGACCTGTGGATCTGCCAAAGTTGAGGTATCCCCCAAACTATCTAGCTCATTAGCAGCAATTTTTCTCAAAATTCGGCGCATAATCTTGCCTGAACGTGTTTTTGGCAATGCTGGCGCCCAATAAATTGCATCTGGTGTAGCCACAGGTCCTAAAACTTTTCTTACCCAACCTACTAGCTCTTTCCTGAGTTCTGCTGACTCTGGCGTATCTGCCTGTAAAGTTACATAGGCTGCAATCCCTTGACCTTTGATGTCATGTGGCATACCCACAACGGCTGCTTCTGCAACATGTTCATGTGCAACCAATGCACTTTCAATCTCTGCAGTCCCCAAGCGGTGTCCCGAAACGTTCAGAACATCATCCACTCGCCCCGTAATCCAGTAATAACCATCTTTATCACGGCGTGCACCATCTCCCGTGAAATAATTCCCTGGATAAGTTGAGAAATATGCCTCGATAAAACGATCTGGATCACCCCAAATGGTACGCATTTGTCCTGGCCAAGAATCTTTGATCACCAAATTACCTTCAGCCTCTCCTTCTAGCTCTTTACCATCAGCATCAACCAAAGCAGGTTGTACACCAAAGAATGGGCGTGTTGCAGAACCAGGTTTAAGTGCAGTTGCGCCCGGTAAAGGCGAAATCATGAAGCCACCTGTTTCAGTTTGCCACCATGTATCTACAATTGGACAACGACTTTCACCAACTACGGTGTAGTACCAGTTCCAAGCTTCAGGATTAATTGGCTCTCCGACGGAGCCCAACAAGCGTAAACTACTACGGTCACTTTCACGGATAAATGCATCACCTTCACGCATCATCGCTCGGATCGCCGTTGGTGCCGTATATAAAATTGTGACGTTGTGCTTATCTACAATATGTCCTGTGCGTGCCCAAGTTGGATATTGTGGAACACCCTCAAACATCAATGTTGTCGTCCCATTTGAAAGCGGACCATACAACACATAAGAGTGACCAGTAATCCAACCGACGTCAGCGGTACACCAGAAAATATCGTCTTGTTTTAAATCAAATACTTCCCTAAAGGTAAAGTTCGCGTAAGTCAGATAACCGCCTGTAGTATGTAGCACACCTTTAGGTTTACCCGTTGAGCCTGAAGTATATAAAATAAACAGCGGATCCTCTGAATTCATTGGTTCAGGTGGACAGATATCTGTGACTGTCATGATTTCCATGTGATACCACAGGTCACGACCTTCATGCATTGTGATTGGGTTACCAGTACGATGCACCACAATGACATTTTGTACAGAGCTCGTCCCTTCAAGCTCCATCGCTGCATCAACGTTTTCTTTCAGTGGAATTGGCTTACCACCCCGCATGCCCGAGTCTGCTGTAATGATGACTTTTGCTTGGCTATCATCAATACGACTTGCTAAAGAATCTGGTGAAAAACCTCCAAACACCACGCAATGTACTGCGCCAATACGCGTACATGCCAACATCGCAATGGCTGCTTCAGGGACCATTGGCATATACAGAACAACACGGTCGCCTTTGGTCACGCCATGCTTCTTGAGAACATTGGCAAAACGACAAACTTCATCGTGTAATTCTTCAAATGAAATAATTTTATGGCGTGATGGATGATCACCTTCCCAAATAATCGCAGGTTTATGTGGGTGTTCTTTTAAATGTCGATCGAGACAGTTTTCACTGACATTTAATTGGCCATCTGCAAACCATTCAACTTTGTAATTCTCTTTATCAAAGTTGGTATTTTTGACTTGTGTAAAAGGCTTAATCCAGTCTAGTTTCTTGGCTGCTTCGGTCCAAAATGCTTCGGGGTTTTCAATAGATGCTTTATACCGCTCGAAATATTGCTCTTCATTGGTTCGTGCAGTTTTTTTAAAAACTTCGGGTACTGGATATATTTCATTCATAATTCGCATCCTTGATTTATGTTTCTCATCTCGAGAGTTGTCTTGATCATACTGATCATTTTTTGTCTTATATCTTGAGTATGACTATACTTTAAAATTTCAAACAATCATGCTTTGGTCGTAGACTGAGCATTCATTTATTTCAAAAGTTATCCGTATCTTCTTGCCAATTGAACAACCTAAAATATCTAACAATCAATGATCCGAATCATTGCTGATCATCATTCCTAAGCAAGTAAAATCTGTCGTTGTCAAAAAACTCCATTTTTTTATCAATAAATACCATTTCGATTTTTTTGTTGGACAAGGTGCTGAATGTTTATAAAAACATGCAATTTTTTTGTTATTTTCAGTTTATTCAATGAATAAAAATGACGATAAAACCTGCGAACGTGATTTTTATTCACTGTATTTTCAGGCAAAATGTAAACATTCAATACATTTGGAACACTCGTGGCTGAACAACAAAATTCTTTGAGTCAGGTGGCTCAAGGTACGACTCAACTTCTACAAGATGCAAGTGAGAAAACGGCTCAAACCGTCATTGCACATACTGCGAAATACAATGATGCATATACCACCATTGATAAAATCATGGATGGCTTTTGGGAACGAATCCCTTATATCTGTATTGCTTTGATTGTATTTACCTTATTTTGGTTGTTGTCTAAGCTGTTCAAATTATTTGTCAGAAAAGCACTTTCAGAGCGTTCATATACCAAACAAAATTTAGTGCTCGTCCTCAACCGCGTCGGTAGCTCTTTTATTATTTTCTTTGGCTTCTTAATTGCGATGGTTATTGCAATTCCAGGGTTTACACCTGGACAGCTGATGAGTGCACTGGGGATCGGATCTGTCGCAATTGGTTTTGCATTTAAAGATATTTTTCAAAACCTGCTCTCTGGTATCTTAATTCTACTCGGTGAACCCTTCAAAATTGGCGACGATATCATTGTGAATGGTTTAGAAGGGACCGTTGAAGATATTCAAATTCGTGCAACCTACTTACGTTCACCTGATGGTCGTCGTATCGTCATTCCCAATGCAACGGTCTATACCAATGCAGTGACCGTCAATACAGCTTATCCACGTCGTCGTTGTGAATTCGTGGTCGGTATTGGTTACGAAGATGATGTTCAAAAAGCGAAAGATATTATTTTGAGTATTTTAGACCGCGATCAACAAATCCTCAGTCAACCTGGATTTAGCGTGAATGTCTCTGCCTTAGCTGATTTCTCAATCAACCTCACTGTACGTTGGTGGGTGAATACGGGTGAAACTGCGACATCTACATCTATCAGTTTAGTTCAAGAAAAAGTGATTCAAGCTTTTGCTGAACATGAAATTTCGATTCCATATCCAGTTCAAGAGGTTAAAGTCTATCGCGGAGATTCTTCACAAGAAGATGGGTCACCACGTGCTAAACAGACGACCTAACACATAAGGAATCACCGTTTCAGTACGGATAATTCGGTTGCCTAAGCTGACAGCTTGGCAGCCGTTTTTTATGAGTAAATCAATCTCATAAGGAATATAACCACCTTCAGGCCCAATCAATATCGTACACGGGTGCTCAATCGCATGAGGCATACTTTGGGTTGCATAAGGATGTGCTACATAAGCTGGTCGTTCAACGGAAATCATTTGAGGAAGAACATCTTCCACAAAAGGTTTAAAGCGTTTATATATTTCGATTTCAGGTGGACATGTATCACCCGCTTGCTCTAAGCCCAGTTGAACATAGTGATCAATTTGCTGTAAAAATGGTGTTTGCCAATAGCTTTTATCGACCCGATAGCTGTGCAGCAAAATGATTTTTTCTACGCCTAGAGTTACAGCATCTTGAATCAATCGTCTCAATACTTTCGGTCTAGGCATAGCAACGATTAACGTTACAGGTAGTTTCTTCGGCACAGGCTCTTCATAAAGTGGCTGAATTAAGATTTTCCTTTCAGAAATTTCTATGACCTCAGCTGTATATCGACCAGCACCTCTAATACCAACCTTTAAAGTATCTCCAATTTTAATATCAAGTTGATGCTTCAGATGCTCAATTTGGCGTGCTGATTGAATCGTCCAGAGGTCATCCTGTGCTGATGCAGGATCAAGCAATACAATATTCATATATTTAAAAACTAAAGGTATTGATTCAGGACATGAATATGTTTTTGCAACGACCCTGTATTCCGTTGCATGATCTGTTGAGCCTGATTTTGTACTGCTAAAATCGTTTCATCCTGAGATAAGCACTGAATAAGATGATTCACCACCTCTTCCGTAGTTTGACCGATTAGAATCCCTTTTTCTTCCACAAATTCATCGACAATGGTTTGAAAGTTAAAGTAGTTCGGTCCAATCACAGTCGGGACATTGAGTGATATTGGCTCTAAGATATTATGTCCACCGCCAGGTTCATTTAATGATCCACCCACAAAACTTGCTTGGCTCAATGCATACCAAATCCACATTTCACCCATACTATCAGCAAGATAAACTTGTGTATCAGCCTCAATGATTTCACCTAAACTACGTCGATGCATTTTTAACTCATGACTTTGAATGGCTTGTGCAACTTCATCAAAACGTTCTGGATGACGTGGTACAATAATCAGCAAGACGGCAGGATGATCATGTACATAATCTTTAAACTTAGATAACAGATTTTTCTCTTCAGGATGATGTGTGCTTGCAATCGTAATAATTTGGCGTGCTTGCAAATCCCAATCTTGATGAATTTGTTGCGCTTTCAATAGCATTTCTTCGGGCGCATGAATATCAAACTTAATACTACCCACTGTTTGACTATGCGCTGTAGCAGCACCTAAAGCCCTAAATCGATTGAGTGAAGCTTCATCTTGAGCCAAAAGTTGAGTCAGACCGCTGAGCATAGGCTGAGTAATACTTGGTACTTTGGCGTATCCTTTTGCTGACTTTTTAGATAAACGTGCGTTCACCAAAAAAGTGGGTATTTTACTAATTTTCGCCTGATCAATTAAATTGGGCCATAGTTCTGTTTCAACCAAAACCAACATTTTAGGTTGATATTTTTTAAAAAAAGCACTGACTAATTTTTTTTGATCTGCAGGTAAATATACTGCTTGAAAAAGATCTACATATGGTGCTTTTGCAAATAAGGATTTAGCTCGTGCCTGACCTGTTTTGGTGGTATTCGTAACCAACACAGCATACCCAAGCTTTAAATAATGTTCTATCAGAGGTTGTGCAGCATTGGTTTCTCCAACTGAAACCACATGAAACCATATCGCATTAAGATTTTTTGGAGATTGAAACGGACCGAAGCGCTCTAAGCACTCTTGATGAAATTGCTCAATATTGTCTGCTCGCTTTTTTATACGCCATTTATAAATTGGCTTTAATAAAGCCAATGCTGCATTATACCAAAATGGAGTTGTCAAAACGTAAGACCTCGAGCTTTCTTAAAAAAATAGGGCATGACCACGAAGTTGAGATCATACCCTGCGAATTTTTTCGGTTCAAATACTTATCTTAAATTTCAATTTCCTTGTAAAAAAGGATAATCGATATAGCCTTCAGCCACATTCGTCCCGATCATATTTTCTAACTTTAATTCATTCAAAGGAGCATTCTGTACCAAACGCTCATATAAATCAGGATTGGCGATATAATCTTTACCAAAAGACACTGCATCAGCTTGACCTGAAGTGAGAAGTTGTAAAGCATCCTCTCGACTTAAACGCATATTGGCAATAAAAGGAATACCTTGTCCACGCGCTTTTAATTCTTGACTAATACTGTCTTCTGCCAAATATTCACGTGTAAAGAAAAATGCAATGTGTCTTTGACCGAGTTGTTCTAACACATAACCAAAAGTTTCACGTGGATCATCATCACCCATATCGTGTTCATCACCACGAGGAGCTAAATGTACACCTACTCGACCAGCACCCCAAACTTCAATTAGCTCATCCACGACTTCTAACAAGAAACGCGCACGATTTTCCACCGAGCCGCCATATTCATCTTCACGCTGATTGGTTTTCGATTGCAAGAATTGATCAATTAAATAACCATTCGCCGCATGCAATTCCACACCATCAAATCCTGCCTCTTTAGCACGAATTGCTGCTTGTTTATATTGCGCTGTAATCGCGTGAATTTCAGAAATTTCTAATGGACGTGGCAAGACATAAGGACGTTTCGGACGCAACAAACTGACATGTCCGGCTTGTTGAACAGCACTCGCCGAAACGGGTATATCACCCTTCAGTAAATCTGGATGTGACACACGTCCAACATGCCAAAGCTGAGCGACAATTAAGCCATCTTTGTCATGAACAGCTTGGGTTACTTTCTTCCACCCTTCCACTTGAGCATCAGTGAATAATCCTGGCGTATTTAAATAGCCATTCGCCTCCTCAGAAATTACGGTCGCTTCTGAGATAATTAATCCACTACTTGCACGTTGCGCATAATACTCAGCCATCATTTCTGTTGGTACACGATCATCTGTCGCACGACTACGCGTTAAAGGTGCCATAACCACGCGATTTTTGAGCTTTAATTCACCAAAGACTACTGGGCTACTAAAATCAGTCATTCATTTATCCTCTTCACTCATTATCGTTAGAGTGATTGTTGAAGGTGTTCTGCAAAACTTTTTATCAGTGCTTCATTACGAGAAAAATAAGACCATTGACCATGCTTAGTAACATGAACCAAACCTGCTTGTTGTAAAACAGATAAATGATTAGACATGGTTGACTGAGATACATCTGCAATTTTTTCAATCTGTCCTGCACATACGCCACGACTAAAATCTTGCACGCACTCATCTTGTGGAATAAAGCGCTCTGGATCTTTTAAACATTGTAAAATTTGGCGGCGTATCGGGTTCGATAAGGCTTTAAAAATTGCTTCAGTATCCATCTCATTTCACTCAAGTTAATGATCTGCACTGTGCTGAACTCATTATATCGATTTTTATAGATATTAATATCGAATTATTACGATATTTAACAAATCGAGTTTATGAATGACTGTGCCGAATAATTCTGATTCTAACATTGAACTGATTTAATCTAGCAAGCTTCGTGCTAGAACAAAAAAAAGCAGGGCTTTTGCCCTGCTTTTTTTTAAAAATGATTAAAGCCCTTGTTTCAAACTAGCTTCAATAAATTTATCAAGATCACCATCTAACACGGCACCCGTGTTTGAGTTTTCAACGCCAGTACGTAAGTCCTTAATACGTGAATCATCCAACACATAAGATCGAATTTGGCTCCCCCACCCAATATCCGATTTAGAATCTTCTAGTGCTTGAGCTGCTTCATTACGCTTATTCATTTCCAATTCGTACAATTTAGCACGAAGCTGTTTCCAAGCATGATCACGGTTAGCGTGTTGTGAACGCTGGTTCTGACAAGCCACCACAATTCCAGTTGGTGCATGGGTTAAACGCACGGCAGAATCTGTTTTGTTAATGTGCTGACCACCTGCACCTGAAGCGCGGTATGTATCCGTACGGACATCTGCTGGATTGATCTCAATTTCAATGTTGTCATCAATTTCTGGAGACACAAAAACCGCTGAGAATGAAGTGTGACGACGGTTGCCTGAGTCAAAAGGTGATTTACGAACTAAGCGATGTACACCTGATTCAGTACGTAACCAACCATAAGCATATTCGCCTTCTACACGAATTGTTGCCGATTTAATCCCAGCCACATCACCGTCAGATTCTTCCATTAACTCAGCTTTAAAGCCATGACGCTCAATCCAACGTAAGTACATACGTAATAGCATAGATGCCCAATCTTGAGCTTCAGTACCACCTGACCCCGCTTGAATTTCGACATAGCAAGGATTTGGATCCATTGGATTACTAAACATACGTCTGAATTCAAGTTTAGCCAGTTCAGCCTCAGCTGAATCAAGTTCTGCTTGAACATCTGCAAGCATTTCTTCTTCATCCGCTTCTACAGCAAGATCAAGCATCGCTTGTGCATCATCAAGTTGTGTTGCTAAACCATCTAAAACATTTAAAACGTTTTCGAGCTCACCTTTTTCTTTCGCCATCGCTTGGGCACGATTTTGATCATTCCAAATTGCTGGATCTTCAAGTTCGCGGAGAACCTCCTCTAAACGCTCTTTCTTTAGATCGTAGTCAAAGATACCCCCGTAGTGTTTGACCACGTTCGCTCAAGTCTTTTAGCTGGAGAAGATAAGGATTAATTTCCACGGTGTAGATCCTAAATATGTCTATATCAAAATTGCCAATATTTTAACACAGCCAAGTAAAACTTGAGAGTTTGCTTTTTTATTCAATATTCTCTTGACCATTGTTTAGTTATTATTAACAATACATTTAATTATTAAAAAATACTTACTTTATTTTTACAACAATAAGCAGAGACTTATGAAAATGAACAAAACCTATTTGGCTTTGGCCATCCTCCCTTTGACAACTTCAGCCATGGCCTACCAAGCTCAAATTGATGCTGGATATACCTATTTTGACCATGATAGTCTCAAGGTTGATTATCACGGTGTATTTGAAACAGAAGGTACTTATTATTTCAAAGCAGTTGATACTGAAAATAAACCACTTAATGAGGCTGCATTTCTTGGCCACCATAATCGCGTTTCAGCGAAATATAGTTTTCAGCATATTAAAGACGATAAATTGTATATAAATGAAACAGTTGCGCAAAGCAAACAAGAGCTGCACGGCTATTCAATAGGGGGAGAATATTATATTGATCAACTGTACTTCACAGGTGAGGTCGGTCGTCAACATTATAAAGTGGAGTCACGCTCAAGCTCACTAAACGGTTCATCTCATGCTAAGCAGCGTTTCGATCTAACCACCTATAGAGCTCTCGTTGGTTATACTCCTATTCAAAATTTACTGATAGCAGCAGGTATTAATGCTTATAAAGGTGAAGGCTTTGATGAAAATGCTTTTGCTTTAAAAGCCAAATATGTCACCCCATTAGACCAAAATGGTCAATATCTCAATTTAGAATTGGATGGTAGCTTTGGACATGATATTGATTCGATTACATTTGGTGGGGATTATTATTTAACTCAACGCTTAAGCCTAGGTAGTGCTTATACGCGAGATACGAATAGCACTAGTAAAATTCATAAAGACGAATACCAATTACGTGGCAAATACTTTATCAATAATAACCTCTCTCTTGGGAGTATTTTAAGATTCAGTGATGATGAAGATAAGTTTAATATAAACGGAACATATCGATTCTAATTCCATTCAACATGGGGAAGTAGCAGTGCCAAAACTGCTACTTTCGTTCAAATTGCATACAATTCATATTGAAAAGCAACATAAAATGACTAAAACACCTTATCTTTCACATGAATTAACATGATTTTTTATTTTTTAAAATCAATAATTTAAAGTTTTATTTTTACATAAAAATTACACAAGATACATTACTGTTACTTTTGCTTGATTGATCCTTCATGATTTTCCCCTACACTGAACTTGTAACAAAAAATGTATTAACAACTAACTCTATTGAGGGGAAGTATCCATGAAAAAATTAGCAATCGCGTCTGCGCTTCTTTCTGCTTTAGCTGTAACTGGAACTGCAAATGCATATCAAGCTGAAGTAGGTGCTTCTGCAGGTCTTATCGATCCTGATAATGGTAGTACAAGTGGTTCATTTGGTGTTGATGGTACTTATTATTTCCAACCAGTTCAAACACGTAATGCTCCACTAGCTGAAGCTGCATTCCTTGATCGTGCAAGTAATGTAAATGCGAAATACCAATACAGCGAAGTTGGTGATGATGAAAGACATCAATACGGCGTAGGTGTTGAATACTTCGTACCTAATTCTGATTTTTATGTAAGCGGTAATGTTGGTCGTGATGATCGTAAATTTGATATTGGACCTGATTTTGATGAGACAGTTTATGGTGCTGAAGTAGGTTATTTGCCTGCACCTGGCTTATTAATTGCAGCAGGTCTTAAGGGTTACGATAACGACTATGATGATGGTGTTGACCCAACATTACGTGCTAAATATGTAACTACATTGTCTAACGGTAAAGATATCAACTTAGAAGCTGGCGCTGCATTTGGTGACCTTGATGAATATAATCTAGCTGCTGATTACTTCATCGATAAAACTTTAAGTGTTGGTGTAGATTACTATAGTAAAGATACTGGTCCTGCAGATACAAACGAGTTTGGTGTAAGCGCACGTAAATTCTTCACACCTCAAGTCAGCTTAGAAGGTCGTGTAGGTTTTGGTGAACTTGCGAATAATGATTACAACAAATTCGGTTTAGCTGCTAAATATCGCTTCTAATATCTTGATTAAGATTTAATGTTTCTTAAAAGCCCATCTTAATGATGGGCTTTTTTTGTGCAAAAACCTGATGGAATGTCATTTTATGTACATTGACTCATCCCCTTTTGTTCTTACAATAGAAACTAGCTGTCACAAAACAGTCATATTTCTATAACAAAGAGAGTCAATATATGTTTAAAAAAATTACACTTGCGACTGCACTTATTGCAAGCTTAGGAACTGCACATGCGTATCAAGCTGAAGTTGGGGCTACAGCCAAATTGATCGATCCTGATAATGGTAGCAATTCTGCAGGTTTTGCGCTTGATGGCACATATTATTTTAATCCTGTTCAAATCAAGAACTCTCCATTAAACGAAGCTGCATTTTTAAATCGTTCAAGCAACGTGAATGCACAAGTGTCTTATGACGACTTTGATGTAAACGAATATTGGAATTATGGTGTTGGAGTTGAATATTTTGTTCCAAACACTGATTTCTATCTAAATGCCAATATTTCTCAGGAAACTGAAAAAGCTCCGAATACTCCCGACTTTGATATAACTTTCTATAAAGTTGAAGCTGGTTATTTCTTAGCACCATCTTTATTGGTCGCAGCTGGTTTACGTGGTTGGGATCATGATTATGATGATGGCATTGACCCTACTATTCGAGCAAAATATGTCACTCAAATTGGCGCAAACGATGTGAATTTAGAGGCTGGTGCTGCATTTGGTGATTTAGACAAGTTCTCTTTAAGAGGCGATTATTACATTGATAAAACACTCAGCGTGGGTGTCGACTATTTCAATCAAGATTTCAACGGCGGATCTTTTGATGAATTTGGTGTAAATGCTAAAAAATTCTTCAATCAGCAAGTAAGTGTCGAAGGTCGAATTGGTTTTGCAGATGACGGTAATACCTTTGCTATACGTGGTGCATACCGCTTCTGATCTTTGAGTGCTAAAAACCGCTCTGATGAGCGGTTTTTTTATTGATGCATATGTACAATGCGCATTTGTAAACTGGTATTGCCATTAAAGGTATTTTTATCCAGCTCATAGACCAAGCGAATTTCATTGAGCATCGGATCAAACTGATATTTATCTGCTGCGTTAAAGGCGATTGCCTCTACCACTTGACCATTTTCTAAAGCTACACGCAGTTTCAAGTGCACATCCTTCAGCCAGCGATAATCCAAAATTTTAAATACTCCCTCGAATACAGGCGCAGGAAACTTTTGCCCCCAAGGACTTAAATTTTGTAATACGTCCACCGTTTCAATTTGGAAAGCTGAAGCTGGCAACTCCCCATCCGTCCATAAGGTTGCAGTAAACAGACTTTCATCTTGACTGGCAATCAACTGCTCAAATACCTGCTTAAACTCAGCAAAATGTTCTTTTTGAATGGTTAGACCTGCAGCTGCAGCATGCCCACCAAAGTGACTGACAATATGTGGATATTGCTCAGCCACACGCTCAATCGCATCCCGAATATGAATTCCCTCAATTGAACGCGCTGAACCTTTGATATGAATGCCATCTTCATCACGGGCAAAAACGATACTCGGACGATGGAACTGCTCTTTTAAGCGTCCTGCCACAATTCCAATCACGCCTTGATGCCAATGTGGCTCAAACATAATTAACGCTGCAGGTATTGCATCCTTATCTAGCTGAATTTGATCTAATGCAGTCAATGCTTCTTGTTTAATCTTACCTTCTACCTGACGACGTTCCACATTGAGTTGATTCAGCTGTTCCGCTAAAGGATATGCTGTAGCCAAGTCGGATGCCAAGAGACATTCGATGCCAATGTCCATGGTTTCCATACGCCCTGCCGCATTAATTCGCGGTCCAATCACAAAACCTAAGTCTTGCGCTTTCAGTCCTGCAGGATCACGTTTGGCAATATCTAATAAGGCTGAAATCCCAGGGCGACATAATCCTTGTTTAATCCGCTTTAGACCACTGTCGATTAAGATTCGGTTGTTATAGTCCAAACTGGCAACATCGGCATAGGTCCCAAGCGCAACCAAATCCAAATAGCTGATCATTTGTGCAAAAGACTTGCCCATTTTTTTACGATGACTAGATAAATTCGCCAACACATAAAAGGCAACTCCTACTCCTGCCAAAGCTTTACTTGGAAACTCACAACCGAGTTGATTCGGATTCACCACTGCCTCAGCCATAGGCGTTGGCTTGGTTGTGAGATGGTGATCAGTAATAATCACTTGCATGCCATGATCTTGGGCTTGCTTAACTCCATCATGACTTGAAATACCATTGTCAACCGTAATCAACAAATCAGGCGTAAAGTTGGCAAACGCAAGATCTGCTATAGCAGGTGTCAAACCATAGCCATACTTAAAGCGATCAGGGACTAAATAATCAACATCTGCCCCCATGTCACGTAGTGCAAGCATCATCAGTGCTGTACTGGTCGCACCGTCAGCATCATAGTCACCGACAATCACAATTTTTTTGTGTTGATCAATGGCTTGGTCGATCAACTGAATTGCAGCATCTAACCCCTTCATAGTTGGCGCTAATAAGTATTTTAATTTCAGTTCTAGTTCTTGTTCAGATTCAACGCCTCTACGTGCCAAAATTTCGGCAATAAATGAAGGCACGCCCTGAAAATTTTCAGGGCGTGTTAAAAATGGACGTTGCTTGATTTCAAATTTTGGCATTTATGGCATCAATCGTTGTAATTTCCACGCACCGTCGATTTTTTCATAACACAAACGGTCGTGCAAACGGTTTGGGCGACCTTGCCAGAACTCATAATAATCTGGCTCTATACGGTAACCACCCCAGAAGCCAGGCTTATCTAAAGTTTGTTGATCTGCCACACGCTCATGCAAATCATTAAAGCGTTGCTGTAGCTCGTCACGGCTCGCAATCACACCACTTTGTGGGGTACTAATATGCGCTGCAATTTGACTATCACGCGGACGCTTATGGTAATAATCAGCGGATTCTTGTTCCGAAATTTTTACCACTCGACCTGAAATGCGAATTTGGCGTTCTTGTTCTGCCCAATAAAACAGAATTTGCGCATAAGGATTGGCTACTAAGTCGAGTCCTTTTTGGCTGTCATAATTGGAATAGAACGCATAACCATTTTCATCTGCACCTCGAAGTAATACGGTACGTACGTGCGGTCGACCATCGGCATTTGCCGTAGCCAATGACATGGCATACGGTTCGTGAAGCTGAGCTTCTAACGCATGGTTAAACCACAATAGAAACTGTTCATGTGGATCAGCATTCACTTGATCCTCATGTAATTCGCCTTTTTGATAATTTAGGCGCAGTTCACTGAGATCTTTAATCAAATCACTCATGAGTCAATCCCCGATTAAGCTGCTGCATTAGCACGTACAGCATCTGCCAAAGCATGTGCCAGTGCAGTCACTTCTTGAAGATTATCACCTTCAACCATCACACGAATTACAGGTTCAGTCCCTGACTTACGAATCAGTAATCGACCACGACCTTTAAGTTGCGCTTCGGCTTTGGCAAATTCTGCAGCCAATGCAGGTACTGAGTATGGATCAAACATTGCATCTAAACGGACATTTACAAGCACGTTTGGCAGTAATTTAAAGTCAGCAACCAACTCATGCAATGCTTTCTTCTGTTCAACCATGACAGTTAAGACTTGTAGGGCTGCAATAATCGCATCACCTGTGGTGCTCTTGTCTAGAGTTAAAATGTGACCTGAAGGTTCACCACCAATAACCCAACCGTTTTCCTCTAAACCTTGCAATACATAACGGTCACCAACTTTGGCACGTAGCAGTGGAACTTCTGCTTTTTCAAGTGCTAATTCAAGTGCCATATTGCTCATGAGCGTACCGACAATACCGGCTGGTTTATTGGCACTTTGTGTCGCCAAGATATATAGAATATGATCGCCATCAATCAGCTTTCCATTCTGATCCACTAGAATGACACGATCTGCATCGCCATCAAATGCAATACCCAAATCTGCTTGATGCTCAACAACAGCAGCTTGCAAACTCTCAGGATGAGTTGAGCCACAGCCTTGGTTAATATTCAAACCATTCGGTTCATTATGAATCGCAATCACTTTGGCACCGAGCTCACGGAATACCGCAGGACCCACGTTATATGCTGCTCCATTGGCACAGTCGACGACAATCTTTAAATTGTTTAAATCATAATGGTATGGGAACGTTGATTTACAAAATTCAATATAACGACCTGGAGCATCATCAACACGCACACTTTTTCCTAGACTCGCAATATCATCAATGACAATATCTTTCTCGAGTTCAGCATTAATCTCATCTTGAAACTCGTCTGGTAATTTTTTTCCTTCTGAAGAAAAAAACTTAATGCCATTATCATGATAAGGGTTATGTGAAGCTGAGATGACAATCCCTAAACTGGCATGCAAAGCACGAGTTAAATGAGCAATGGCAGGCGTAGGTAATGGACCCAATAAATGCACATAAACACCAGCTGCGTTTAAACCCGATTGTAAAGCCGCTTCTAAAATATAACCTGATAAACGAGGATCTTTGCCCATCACCACAATCGGTTTATTTCTTTTTGTTCTACGCTTAAGTACTTTACCCGCAGCAAACCCTAATTTGAGTGCAAACTCAGGTGTGATTGGAAATACACCGAATTTCCCACGAATACCATCAGTACCAAAATAACTCATTCATTCTCTCACTTCTTAGCGGGTGATTAACATCATCCTTTTTCAATGCGCACCACTTTACACCAAAATAAAAAAACCGTCATTTACATGACGGTTTTTTTTAAAAATTGTTTTATAACAGGCAATTAACCAACACGGTAATTCGGTGCTTCTTTAGTAATGGTCACATCGTGAACGTGTGATTCAGACATACCCGCAGACGTGATTTTCACGAATTTCGCATTTTGACGAAGATCTTCAATCACTGCAGAGCCTGTATAACCCATAGATGAACGTAAACCACCCATCATTTGATGCACGATGTTGCCCATTGGCCCTTTGTAAGGTACGCGGCCTTCAATACCTTCTGGAACCAACTTCTCAGCACCTGCTTTAGAGTCTTGGAAATAACGATCCGCAGAACCTGTTGCACCCGCCATTGCACCCAATGAACCCATGCCACGGTAAGCTTTGTAATAACGACCTTGGAAGAATTCAACTTCACCTGGTGCTTCTTCAGTACCAGCAAGTAAAGAACCCACCATAATCGTACTTGCACCTGCACCGATCGCTTTTGCCATATCACCTGAGAAGCGGATACCACCGTCTGCGATCAATGGAATTTGATCTTTCAGTGCGTTAGCAACAGAATCGATCGCCGAAATTTGTGGCATACCAATACCTGCAACAATACGAGTCGTACAGATTGAACCAGGACCGATACCTACTTTCACAGCATCTGCGCCTGCATCAAGTAAAGCCAATGCAGCATCGCCAGTCGCAATGTTACCGCCAATGACTTGAACTTGTGGGTAGTTGGCTTTAACCCAACGTACGCGCTCGATAACACCAGCAGAGTGACCATGTGCAGTATCGACCACAATCACGTCTACACCCGCATCAACCAATGCTTCAACACGGCTTGGAGTTTCTACACCTGTACCAACTGCAGCACCCACACGTAAACGACCTAAGTCATCTTTACAGCTATTTGGATAAAGCTCAGCTTTATTAAAATCTGTTACAGTGATTAAACCTTTTAGTTCGTTGTTTTCGCCAACAACAATCACTTTCTCAATGCGATTTTTTTGAAGAAGTGCCTGAATGTTTTCTTTCGATTCACCTTCGCGAACAGTGACCAAACGATCTTGACCAGTCATGATGTTGCTTACTGGCTGTTCAAGATTAGTTTCAAAGCGTGTATCACGACCTGTCACAATACCAACTACTTTGCCATCTTTCACCACTGGCACACCGCTGATATTGTTCGCGTGCGTAATTGCGATTAACTCACGCACAGTCGTTTCAGGGGTTACTGTAATTGGATCTTTCACCATGCCTGCTTCGAATTTTTTAACACGGCGTACTTCAGCAGCTTGCGCTGCAATATCCATATTTTTATGAAGGATACCGATACCGCCATTTTGTGCCATTGCAATTGCCATACGGGATTCAGTCACCGTATCCATTGCTGCAGACACAAGAGGGATATTCAAATTAATGCCGCGAGTTAAACGTGTCTTTAGAGAGACATCTTTTGGGAGAACAGTAGAGTAGGCAGGGAGTAATAGGACATCATCAAAAGTTAACGCGTCTTGAACGATGGTCAACATAACAGTCTCACTGGTAATTTCCGTGCGCCATTATATACAAATTTTAAGGTAAATTTCATTTCTTATTATCGACAATTTTATGAAATTTACCCATCACCCCTATTTTTATGCAACTTACTATCCGAGAAAATCATAATAAGAACATATAAAACAGAAGCATATTTTAAATCATTCAAATTAACTGACCTGATCGTAATCGTCATCATTCGACGATGGAACAATTTCAATATCAATTAATGGGATCAGATGATGGGCTTGTCGAGCTTTGGCACATTGCGCATCTCCGGCTTGGACCTCTCTACACGATGAACTGCGAACCGTATAAATCGAGCAAGAGACCTGCTTCCCTATTTCTCCTTCTAGAGCAACGCATCGCGGGTTAGTTTGATTCGTCCCCACCATACAAGCATATACAGGGTTAATATCCTCAACCATCTCGGTAGGGATGTTCATCGCTTCCGCACCATAAAATGAAACACGGAAATAGGCACAACAAGCACCACAACTTAAACACGCATCCTGTGCAGAAATCTGAGAGAGCATTTTTAAATCTCTTAAAAATAATTTTTTAGTGACGAAATCCTAAAAAAACTTAATTTCAAAAACAAGAATTTTTTTATTATATTCGTTTATTAATCAATAACTTCTGTTAAAAAAATGCACCATTATGAATCACTTTTATGATGCATTTTTTCAACGCGATTTATAAATGAATCAAAAATTTTGAAGATTCAAATATTTAAGCGAATACAACCATTTATAACCAATAGTGTTGTACTAAAGTGCCCACACCAATGACAAGGAAAATTATTGCGCCAATTTTGTGAATCAAGGAAATAGGTAATCGATTCGCCAATTTATCACCAATAAATACTGCCGGCGCATTAGCGATCATCATACCTAATGTCGTTCCAGCCATCACCCACCAGATACTGTCAAAACGTGCAGCAAGTGCCACTGTCGCAATCTGCGTTTTGTCGCCAATTTCAGCCAAGAAAAATAAAATAAATGTCGCTCCAAAAACGCCAAATTTTTGCCATTTTTGAATACTACCTGACTCATCCTCTAATTCATCAGGGACCAACATCCAAGCAGCCATAGCAATAAATCCTATTGCTAGAATCCACATGAGGATCTCGGGACTTAAAATTGTTGTAACCCATTGTCCTAGAGCAGCTGAAACCCCATGATTGACAATTGTCGCTAACAAAATAGCAATTAAGATTGGAACGGGTTTACGAAAACGTGCAGCAAGCAGTAAAGCCAACAATTGGGTTTTATCACCCATTTCAGCTAATGCGACGATACCTGTAGACAGAAGGAATTCATACATGATGTCTTTCTCTGGCTAGCATAACAAATACCAATGACCCACCACCCCTGCTAGCCAAAAATCTGCAGAATGGTAAATCAAAGGTCTTGCCAACAAAAGAAAGAAAGCTCGAAAGGAGCTCATTTGGTTCTTTGCTATGATGACCATGCTCGTTTTAGAGCAAATATGTTGACCATCACCTGTTCTGTTGCAGAACAGCGGCTACTCCCCAATGAAGTTTCTCCATTATAAGCCTGGCTTTTTGTTTTTACAAATAAAAACCCCACCGAAGTGAGGTTTTGATTCTGCATCCAAAATGCTTTTAAAAATAATTAGATAAGCAATGTACGAATATCTTTAAGCAGCTTCGTCAATTTATTGGTAAATCGAGCAGCATCAGCACCATTAATGACACGATGGTCATAAGACAATGACAATGGAAGCATTAAACGTGGATCAAAACCTTGTCCATTCCACACAGGTTGCATCGTTGCAGGTGAAATACCCAAGATTGCCACTTGCGGCCAGTTGACAAGCGGAGTGAATGCAGTACCACCAATTGCGCCTAGGCTTGAAATCGTGAAGTTGGCACCTTGCAGATCTTTCGGTGACAATTTCTTATCACGTGCTTTTTGACCCAACTCACCGAGTTCAACTGCGATTTGCTTAATTGATTTTTGATCTGGATTACGTAGCACAGGCACTGTTAAACCATCTGGTGTAGCAACAGCAATGCCCATATGGATTTCTTTACGCAGTAATACGGTTTTGCCATCATCAGACAAGTGACCTGCAAACTCACGCTCTTCTTTTAGCAAATGCGCTACAGCCTTGATGATGAAAGCCATAATGGTCAGGCTAATGCCTTCTTTCTTAAAGTTGCCTTTAAGCTCATTACGCCATGCTTCAAGCTCCGTAATATCTGCCGCATCAAATTGGGTCACTTGCGGGATATAATTGTTCAATGACAACTGTGGAATAGACACTTGCTGTAAACGTGTTAACGCTTTTTCTTCTACACCACCAAAGGCATCAAAACTTGGTAATTTAGGCAATCCTGCTGGTGCAGCAACTGTCGGTGCAGCAGTTACAGGTGCTGGTGCAGTTAAACGTGTTTTCACATACGCAAAGATGTCTTCTTTCATTAAGCGTGCATGTGGACCAGAAGCTTTCACTTCTGCCAACACAACACCAAGCTCACGCGCCAACTTACGTACCGCAGGACCAGCATATACTTTAGCATTTGCTGCATTTTGCTCTTTGGTCAGCTTATCTGCTGAAGGAGCAGCTGTTTGTACAGGAGCAGCAGCTTGCGCAGGGACTGCTTTTGGTGCTTCCGCTTTTGTACTCACTGGTGCTGCTACAGGGGCTTCTGTAACTGGGGTTACTCGACCTTCAGCTTCAATCGTAACTAAAGCCACGCCTTCAGACACGTTTTGACCCAATTCAATATGAATTGCGGTAATCACACCTGTGGTAGTACTTGGTACTTCAACGGTCGCTTTGTCCGATTCAACCACAATGATGCTTTGGTCTTTTTCAACCTTATCACCAACAGCCACTAAAATTTCAGCTACAGCAGCTTTGTCTACACCTAAGTCAGGGACAGCAATCTCAACTTTACCTGCTGGCGCTGAAGCAACTGTCGCTTTTGTTGATTCTGCAGGTGGTGCTTCTGCAGCTGGAGCAGAAGACGATGCAGTTTCTGCAGCAGCTTGCGCCGCGGTTGATACTGAAGCTGCTGTTTTCACTTTCAGAATCACAACACCTTCTTTCACTGTATCACCAACTGAAATTTCAATCGATTCAACTGTACCCGCAACAGCACTTGGAACTTCGACTGTTGCTTTGTCTGACTCAACGACTATGATACTTTGATCGACATCAATTTCGTCGCCAACAGCAACCAAAATTTCACCCACAGTGGCTTTTTCAACACCAATGTCTGGTACTTGTACATCAACGGTTTCAGATGCCGTTGCTGCTGCTTTTGGTGCTTCCACTTGAGATTGAGCTACAGGTTCTGCTTGAGCTTGTGCTTTCAATTCTTCAACTTGTGCTGTAGGTGCTTCAGATGACGTTTGCCCTTCCGCTTCAAGCTCTACCAAAATCGCACCTTCAGCAACTTCGTCACCAAGGCTCACCAAAATACTTTTCACCACACCTGCTGAAGTGCTTGGCACTTCAACAGATGCTTTGTCAGACTCCAACAAAACAATGCTGTCATCGACACTAATCGTATCACCCACTTTGACCAAAATTTCAGCCACTGTGGCTTTATCTACACCAATATCAGGAGTCGTAATTTGCATGCTTAGTTCTCCTCTTTGTAGTCAGCTACAGCGTGAAGTTCAGGCGTTGTTTGAGGTGCCCAAGCGACTGGACGGTCAGTATCTAATTCAAAGCTAGAAATCGCATCCTTAACTAGACGCGCATCTACTTCACCCTCGTCGGCAAGTTTCTTCAGTGTCGCAACCACAATATGCGCAGCATCTACACCAAAGTAGCTACGAAGTTTTGCACGTGTATCTGAGCGACCATAACCGTCTGTACCTAATGCTACAAATGGACGATTATCTGGAAGGTAAGCGCGAATTTGTTCACTGTAAGCACGCATATGATCTGTTGCAGAAACGACGATACCTTTCGTACCACGCAACTGCTTCGACACCCATGCTTCTTTCACATCTTCAGTAAGTGGATGTAAACGATTATATTCTTCGCACGCCATACCATCACGTGCAAGCTCATTAAAGCTTGTTACGCTGTAGACATTCGAATGAATTTGATATTCATCACGTAAGATTTGAGCCGCTTTAATCACTTCACGCAGAATTACACCTGAACCTAAAAGCTGAACTGTGGCTTTTTCATCTTCCTCAAGTAAATACATACCACGTTTAATGCCTTCTTCAGCACCTTGTGGCATCGCTGGATGCTCATAGTTCTCATTCATTACAGTTAAGTAATAGAACACACGCTCCTGATCCACATACATGCGTTTTAGACCGTCATGTACAATCACCGCAAGTTCATATCCGAAACATGGATCATAAGAAATACAATTTGGAATCGTATTCGCAAGAATATGTGAGTGACCATCTTGATGCTGTAGACCTTCACCATTCAGCGTAGTACGACCAGCAGTTGCACCCAATAAGAAACCTTGCGCCTGTGCATCACCTGCCGCCCATGCAATATCACCAATACGTTGGAAGCCAAACATTGAGTAATACATGTACATTGGGATCATAGGAAGGTTATTGGTTGAATAACTTGTTCCTAAAGCAGCCCAAGCACTCATCGCACCTGCTTCATTGATCCCCTCTTGAAGCATATGACCATCTTTCGCTTCACGGTAATGCATCAACTGCTCTTGATCTTCAGGGGTATATTTTTGACCGTGCGCGGCATAAATGCCCAATTGACGGAACATCCCTTCTAAACCGAAAGTACGCGCCTCATCTGGAACAATTGGTACCACACGGTCTTTAATTGCTTTTTCTTTCAGTAGTGCAGAAATCAAACGTACCATCACCATGGTCGTTGATTGTTGCTTACCATTAGAACCAGCTAACACTGCATCAAATACAGACAACTCAGGAATCGCTAAAGATTCACTTTCTTTACGACGTGCTGGTAAGTAACCACCTAAAGCCTCACGACGAGCCTTCATATACTTAATTTCAGGCGAGTTTTCACTTGGTCGATAAAATGGAACTTCTTCAAGTTGCTCATCGGTAAATGGCAAGTTGAAACGGTTACGTACATATTTAAGCGATTCAAGTTGCATTTTCTTGATTTGATGCGTTTTATTGACCGCTTCAATTTCTTCAGATAAGCCGTAACCTTTAACAGTTTTCGCGAGAATAACCGTTGGCTGACCTGTAGATTTCATGGCTTCTGCATAAGCAGCATATACTTTGTAAGGATCGTGGCCGCCACGATTTAAATTATCGATATCTTCATCACTTAAGTGTTTAACTAACTCTTCAGCTTCAGGGTATTTACCAAAGAAGTGCGCACGTGTATAAGCGCCGCCTTTCACTTGATAACGCTGATAATCACCATCTACAGCTTCTTCCATAATGGCTTTAAGCGCACCAGATTCATCTTTAGCAAGTAGTGGATCCCAATGACGACCCCATACTACTTTAATCACGCGCCAACCTGCACCACGGAATAAAGACTCAAGTTCTTGGATGATCTTACCATTACCACGAACTGGACCATCTAAACGTTGTAAGTTACAGTTTACAACCCAAACCAAGTTGTCTAGCTTTTCACGACCTGCCAAGGAGATTGCACCAGTACTTTCTGGTTCATCCATCTCACCATCGCCGAGATAAGCCCAAACCTTACGATCTTCTTCTTTAATCAAACCGCGGTTCATCAAGTACTTTTGAATATGTGCTTGATAAATGGACATGATTGGACCTAAACCCATCGATACCGTTGGGAACTGCCAATAGTCTGGCATTAAGTACGGATGTGGGTACGAAGGTAAACCAATACCATCAACTTCACGACGGAAATTGTTCAGATGCTCTTCAGTTAAACGACCTTCCAAAAATGAACGCGCATAAATCCCTGGTGCACAGTGACCTTGATAATAAATCATGTCACCGCCGAAGTTATCACTGTTCGCACGGAAGAAATGGTTAAAGCCAACATCATATAAAGTTGCAGAGGATGCAAAGCTGGCTAAGTGACCACCAAGATCGTCGCCTGTTTTATTGGCGCGAAGCACCATTGCTAAAGCATTCCAACGAATCAAAGCACGAATTCGGCGCTCCATATCTGGATCGCCAGGCATTGCAGGTTGCTCTTCTACTGAAATCGTATTTAAGTAAGGAGTATTTAGACGCTGAATGGGAACATGTTTCGCAATCGCACGTTGATACAGTTTTTCAAGAAGAAAGGCTGCTCTTTCCGTCCCCATATGCTGTAAAACAGAGTCAAAAGCGTCCTGCCACTCTTGGGTTTCTTGTGCGTCGGTATCACCGTAATACGCCATATTACACCTATATTCATGCCTATTTGTATGCCCTATATTTAACATATTTTCGCGATACGCAGTTATGGCTATAAATGAATACGACATTAGACTAATATTTCGATAATAAATAGTACTTGACCGTTTATTACACAAATTAACACTAAAACGCCAATTTTGCTGTTTTTTTATACAAAGCTTTATTCTAATCTTGAATTTAGTCAGGTGACCTGACTGCAAAAACGAAAATCGCCAAGACTATGCTTGGCGATTTATTCAAATGACTTAACAATGGATGTGTATTAATGAGGTTTGATAATTAATTAAGGCAACATCGCTAGGTAAGTTGAAGGATTTTTACGCTGACCATCTTTGACCACTTCGTAATGTAAGTGAGGACCAGTACAGCGTCCAGTACAACCTACATTGGCAATATGCTCACCAGCAGTGACTTTATCACCTACTTTAGCAATTAAGCGTGAAGCATGTGCATATCGTGTGATATACCCATTACCGTGGTTGATTTCGACATATTGACCATAACCTGTACCCCAACCTGATTTAGTCACTATTCCTGGACCAGTTGCATATATTGGAGTTCCTGTTGGTGCCGCAAGATCCAAACCAGAATGGTTTTCAGCACGTCCGCCCATTGTTCGGCCGCCATAATTTGAACTGACACGACCACTTGGAAGTGGGTGTGTCACTAACCATGAATACGCATTATTTGAAGAGTAACGATTTGAACTTGTCGTTGTAGTTTTTTGAGCAGGGTATTTACTATTAAGCAGCGCATTATTTAATTCGATTGGATCCGCCTTCGCTCGAACTGTCACATCGACTTGTGCTGTCGATGGAATGTCCATGTCATCAGGATGACTATAAGAACCTTGTGATAGTGTTCTTGTTAACTCTTCCAATCGATCAGGATTGGAGGCTTGTGTGGCATCTAATTGAACTAAATCTGCAAATGCAACCGAAGCTGCTGAAGCTGCTAAAGAAAACGCTAATAAAATACGTCGCGTATACATATAAACCTCATTAAACTGTTCTTACTCAAGTCTCTTGTGTGATCTCTTCCTTGATATCGAAAGAAACAAGCGTTTAAGATTAAGACAAAACAATGTAGGAACAATGTATGTCAGAACCAAAAAATATGTTTCAACAAACAAGACAACACATAAAAACAGGAAACTTATCGTTTCTCACAAAGCAAGTTGCTGACTGGCAGAGACTTACAAAATTAATTCAACCGCTATTGCCCAAAAATGAACAATGGCAAGTTGTCTGTTATCAATACGGTATTTTGACCATCACCGGTGAAAATCAAGCCATGATTAGTCAACTCGGTTACCTTCAAAAACAGTATATTTCTCAGTTATCACAAATCCCTGAACTCAAAGATTTACAAAAAATCCAAGTTCGTCTTCGAGCAAAAAAAGAAATTCCCCAAACACAAACTGAAAATTCCAAAACTTCCTTATGTCCGACAACGCAAGAAATGTTACTCAACGCTGCTAGTTTTGTGAACGATCCTAAGCTTAGCCAAGCTATGATACGTTTGGCAAGCAATAAAAAGTAACAGGACCATTTGATTTAAACGTCATTCACTATTTTAAAGGAGAATTAAGTCACACTTAACAATGTTATACTATAACATTTAACCTGAAGACAATGACTTAGATCACACTTACATATTGAATTGGACAAGACTTTTCGTCATCAAATGTTACAATTTCATAATTAGATGGGTCACTCTGAACATTGCGAAGCAGTTGATTATTGAGTGCATGTCCAGATTTGTAACCATCAAACTTCGCAATAATTTGATGTCCGAGTAAATAAAGATCACCCACCGCATCTAATATTTTATGACGTACAAATTCATCAGCAAATCGTAAGCCTTCTTCGTTCACGACACCTGAATCATCAACACCAATTGCATTCTCTAAACTAGCACCCAAAGCTAAATTATTCGCCTTAAGATAATCCAAATCTTTCATAAAGCCGAAAGTACGTGCCTCACTGACTTCATAAACAAATGTTTCCGTTGAGAAATCAATACTGGCAGACTGATATTCTTTGGCAAAGGCTGGGTGATCGAAATCAATCGTAAAATTAAGTTGAAAACCATCATGCGGATTAAAAATAGCGCGCTTATCGTCAATTAATGCTTCAACAGGCTTTAATATTTTTATAAATTTTTTAGGCGCTTCTTGCTCCATCAACTCACCTTGCATGAGTAAATAGATAAATGGACCAGCGCTTCCATCCATAATTGGAACTTCTGAAGCTGATACTTCAATAATCAGATTATCAATACCAAGACCTGCAATCGCACTCATAATATGTTCGATAGTCCCAACTTTGGCATTTTCTTGTACCAAATTCGAACACATAAATGCTTCCTGAATCAGCATCGCATTGGCATGAATATCTACAGGCGGATTTAAATCAATACGGCGAAAAACAATACCCCCATCAGCTACATGTGGTACAAAGTTAATCATTACTTTTTGCCCACTGTGTAATCCGATACCACTCGCTTTCACGACTCGTTTCAGGGTGCGTTGTTTCAACATGTTTCTTCAATATTCATCTAAAATCTAGTATACGTTAGCACATTTAGCCATTGATAAAAATCAAAAAGGTGGCATAAGAGCCACCTTTTCTGTTTGATCATCGTAAACACATTATGTTACATGTTATTTACGCTGTTGATTTTTAAGATAATCTTGAATGCTCATGGGTGCAGATCGAGGCGCTGCAGAAGGCTCTGGGGCTACACTCTCTTGATTCTGACGTTTACTGATTGCTGGAACATCATCTTCATCCAAAGCAGCAGCTTGTCCACCAACTGATGGGTTTACACTCACTGGCGCACGGCGCTTCACTTCCGTTTCATTCGCATTACGAGTTAAACCTGTCGCAATCACAGTAACACGGATTTCATCACGCGCATCTGGATCAAATACTGTACCAAAGAAGACTTCACCTTCATCTAGATCAACAATCTGATTGACAACATCTGTGATAATTTCGGTTTCACGTAAGGTAACATCATTACCGCCAGTGATATTAATTAAAACACCCTTCGCGTTCATAATATTTACGTTGTCAAGTAACGGGCTGCGAATCGCAAGACGCGCTGCATCTTCAGCACGATCTGGACCGCTACTCTTACCTTCACCCATCATCGCATAACCGCGTGTGCTCATCGCTGTTTTCAAATCGGCGAAGTCAAGGTTGATATGACCAGGACGCACAACTAGATCAAAGATACTTCGTACTGCGTTAAGCAAGACATCATCCGCTTTGCGATAAGCATCTTGCATCGAAATATCACCATAAACGCTAAGTAGGCGTTGGTTTGGAATGATAATCAATGAGTCAACATGCTTTTCAAGTTCTTCGATCCCTTTTTCAGCAGAACGTTGACGACGACGACCCTCGAAGTTAAATGGAGTGGTGACAACACCAACCGTCAAAATACCCATTTCTTGTGCTATTTCAGCCACGACTGGTGCTGCACCAGTACCAGTACCACCACCCATGCCGGCAGTAACAAATACCATATCTGCACCTTCTAGATGCTGACGGATTAACTCGCGACTTTCTTCTGCTGCAATTTGACCGACATCAGGATTTGCTCCTGCACCTAGTCCACGCGTACTTTGTTGGCCCAATTGGATTTTGAATGGCGCATTCATACGATCTAAAGCTTGTTTATCTGTATTTGCACAAACAAATTTCACGCCTTTGATATCAGATTGCACCATGTGTTGTACGGCATTACCACCACCGCCACCAACACCAAACACAGTAAAACGGGCTTGACCGTTATTATCGGTTTGTTCATCTTCTAAAAATTCAAATGAAGCCATGACCTTAACTTTTCCTAATAAATTTGGCAGTCACTTAAGCCCGTATACTGCCTTGATCTTCAATAATAAAAATTTGTTTTTAGGATGCGTTGCAATCACATTCTTGTCAAGCACATGAAGTTGCTCTTACAAGTTGCAAACAATACTCCCTTAAAAACTAAACTTAAAAAATACCTTTCAATTTGTTATTAAACGCATTCCAACCATTTGCTATGCGCTCTAATATTGGACGCTTATTCACTTCTTCAGGTTGCTCAACCGATTCTTGTAAATCGCTTTGACTAAATAACAGCAATCCTGTTGCGGTAGAATACATTGAACGTCTTAATGCCGGTAAATGTTGATCATCCGCATATACTTGTAGCGGAGGATTGCCTAAATGGGCAGAAACACCCAACATACGACGTGATAGTGTGATCATACCCTCAATCTGACATGCATCACCACTTAAAACTACACCGTGATATAAACTTTGTAGCGCACCACGTTGTTGTAACTCATCACGCACCATAGAAAGAATTTCTTCGTAACGTGCAATAATAATCTCTGATAGCTCAATCCGACTGATCGCTTGAGGACCATCGATCGCTTCAAACTCGATCATATGTTCAGGTTTGACTTGCTGTAAATCAACACAGCCGTAAAGCAATTTGAGTCGTTCAGCTTCTTCGGTCGTCGTTTGCAATACTGCGGCGATATCACGCGTTACATTTTCACCACCACGTTGAATGGTGTGTGCTAGCACTAAATGACCTTCAATATAAACTGCAATATTGGTTGTACCAGCCCCAATATCCAATAAGCATACACCATACTCTTTTTCATCTTTCAGCAATGCACCTTCAGCCGTTGCTAAACATGAAATCACCATCTTTTCGACAAAAATATTGGCGCCTTTCATTGCACGATCTAAATTTTGCATGGTGCTGATTGGTAGCATCATAAGTTGATAATGCGCCGTCATGCTATTTGCTGAAAGGTTAATTGGATTATGCACCCACTCAGGTGAATCATCCAACTCAAAACCCAATGGGACTGCACTTGCAAGATAATGATCAGAAGTTAAATGACTGGCTTTTGCCATTTCTAAAGCTTTAACCACTTCTGAAGTCGTAATGGTGCGTTCTGGATTAGAAATCGGTGTCCGGCCTGTCGCATAAGCACTTTGCAGTTCTGTACTCGGGATCGATACCCATGCCGAATGCACACGACACTCCGCCATATCTTCTGCTTCTTGTACCGCATTCTTAATCGCAGAGATCACTTTTTCAAGGCTAACAATTTTTCCTTTGTTCATGCCTTTATTTCGCGCAGTCGCCATACCGATGACCTGGATATTATCCGGCGCATGTACTTTACCAATTAGAACTGAAACTTTATGTGTCCCAATGTCTATCGCAACAACTGAGGGAACAGCCTCATTCATGATTCACTACCATTTTCTTCATTGTTTATATCTGGCTTATGCCTATTTTTAAAGCCACGTATTATGGCTTTGCAACTCTTGAATCTGCAATGTTAATGTCATTAATGGTTACAACAAACTGACCATTTATAATCTTTGGTGGTGTCGCATTTTTCCATTGAATCGCTAAGCCATTACGGTAACGTAAGTCAATCGCTGAAACTCTTGGCCAAACCACTTTCAGATCTGCTTGAGATAAGTGACTCAATCGTTGCAGTTTGCTTATGGTCTGATCCTGATCCACAATAATACGTAAACCCGAATCGAACTGCATAAACCATGTCCGACGATCTGTTAAATATAGCTCTTTCAAACGCAGATTCACTGGACTAAACAGTTGATTAATTTCATGATAACGTCTCATCATGACTTTTGACTGATCTGACGGACCATGCATAAGTGGTAAATTTGCGTGATTTCTAGAGTACGCCTCTGTATACACCACACCCTGATCACTTAACAGACGTCCTGTTCCCCAACGTGCAATCGGATGTTTCGGAATAACACGAACCTTAATGCCGTCTGGCCAAGCTCTAGAGATGACCACTCGATCTACCCAAGAAATCTCTAATGCCTTATCACGAATTTGCTCAAGATCAGCAGTAAAATAATTGCCTGTAATGGTAGGCATTAACTGCTGTTTTACTTGACTAATTTCAGGCTCGGCTTGCAGACCAACCACATCCAACGATGCTACTTTTGCATTGGTCATGACGCTATATAAGCCATAAATCCCGATCAAAAGTACACAACATGCAAAAATAAGCATGACCCAACCACCCGCATTAATCATTTTCTCTTTGCGAGTCGGTGGTTTGTCATGAATCGATGTAATCGCCGCACGTTTGCGACGCATCGATGGAGGTAGTTGAGCCATAACTTAGTGTGATTCTTTCGCTAAGGTTTGCTCTAAAATAGCCAAACACAAATCTTCAAAACTATAACCTACTGCTTGAGCTGCTTTTGGTACCAATGAATGACTGGTCATGCCTGGAACAGTATTCACTTCTAGCAACCAAAATTGACCTTGCTCATCCTGCATAGCATCAATTCTACCCCAACCACTTGCCCCAACAGCTTGAAACGCTCGTAAGCAAAGTGCTTGTAAGCTTTTTTCTTCAGCTTCACTCAAACCACAAGGGATACCATATTCAACATCATTGCGTTGGTATTTAGCTTCATAGTCATAAAAGGCTACATCAGCTGGAGGTTGTAAACGGATGACTGGTAATGGTTGGCCGTTTAAAAATGAAATCGTAAATTCACGACCTGTAATCCACTTCTCAGCCATGACCACGGCATCATGTTGAGTCGCTTTTTTAATTGCTTCAGCTAAATCCTCTGCTTTCTCAACCTTACTCATGCCCACACTTGAGCCTTCATGCACGGGTTTGATAATCAGTGGTAATCCAAGCTCTGCAACGAGTGCTTGTGCATCAGTATCTTTAGAAACAATGCGGTATGGCGCTGTAGGAAGTTCAGAACCTTGCCAAATTTGCTTGGTCTTTACTTTATCCATTCCAATAGCCGACCCCTGCACACCAGTTCCAGTATATGGAATATTTAACCACTCTAATGCGCCTTGGATTTGACCATCTTCTCCACCACGACCATGTAACACAATAAATGCACGATCGTAATTTACCAATTCAGTCACACTGCGTTCTTGAGGGTCAAAACCCTCTGCATTCACCCCTGAACGTACCAATGCTTCAAGTACAGCCTTACCACTATCTAATGACACCTCACGCTCTGCAGATTTACCACCAAGCAATACAGCAACTTTGCCGAATTTAGAAGCATTTGACACGTTTAGTTCCTTAAACTTATAAAATTTTCAATTTAGCCAAATCATCAAACGACGATTATTTTAAATAGAGCTGGTTCTGAGCAAGCTCAATTGAAATTGCTCCAACGTTACCCGCACCTTGAGTCAATAACAAGTCATTTGCTTGTAACACTTTTTGTATCACATTTGGCAAATTCCCTTCTACTGGATCAATCAAGATTGGTTCAACATCACCACGTAATCGGATACTTCTTGCCAGTGAGCGACTATCTGCACCAACAATCGGCTTTTCACCTGCAGAATATACTTCTAATAGCAGTAATTGATCGACTTGTGACAAGACATCAACGAAATCATCAAAACAATCACGTGTACGGCTAAAACGGTGAGGTTGGAACATCATCACAAGTCTACGATCAGGATGACTTGCTCGCGCAGCTTTAATCGTTGCTTCAACTTCTTTTGGATGGTGACCATAATCATCAACCAGTTTGACCGTTCCATCACCTAACTCAAATTCACCTTGAATTTGGAAACGACGCCCTACACCACTAAAACTTTCTAAAGCACGAGCGATTGCAGCATCAGATACACCTTCATCAGTTGCCACACCAATCGCAGCTAACGCATTAAGGATGTTATGCAAACCAGGCATATTAATGGTTAACTTGAGTGGCTCTTTGTTTTTACGAAGCACAGTAAAATGTGATTGCATCCCCTCTTGTACCACATCTACAGCACGAATATCGTTATCTTCGTTAAACCCATAAGTTAAAACAGGTCGACCAATACGTGGCATAATTTCACGAATATTTTGATCATCGCCACACACCACTGCTAAACCGTAGAACGGAAGCTTCTGCAAGAATTGAACAAAAGTATCTTTCAAAACATCGAAGCTACCACCATAAGTGTCCATATGATCAGCATCAATGTTGGTGACAATAGCGGCCATTGGTTCTAAATATAGGAATGAAGCATCAGATTCATCTGCTTCAGCTACAATATAACGACTCGCACCTAAAGCAGCATTTACTCCAGAGCGATTAAGCAAACCACCAATCACGTATGTCGGATCCATGTTTTCTTCAGCAAGCATACAGGTCACCAAACTTGTCGTAGTGGTTTTACCATGTGTGCCTGCAACCGCAATACCATGACGGTAACGCATCAACTCGCCCAACATCTCCGCACGACGCACTACAGGGATGCGTGTTTCAATCGCTGCTTTAATTTCTGGGTTTTCTTGGTCAATCGCGGTCGATACAACCAATACATTCGCACCGTTAATATTATCAGCAGCGTGTCCGATATGAACTTTAATGCCATTTTCTTCAAGCTGTGCAGTGGTTTTAGAGGCTTTAATATCCGACCCTGAAACTTTATAGCCTTGGTTTTTTAAGACTTCCGCAATCCCGCACATTCCTGCACCACCTATACCCACAAAATGAATATGTTTGATACGGCGCATTTCAGGAATTTTGATCAGGTTTTTTGCTTTATCAGCTGGGTTCGTTGAAGACATAATTTTCTCTAAAAACTTACAAATCTTGAATTAAACCAACCACACGCTGAGTTGCATCTGGTTGAGCTTGTTGACGTGCTTTAACAGCCATTTCCGTCAACAATGTACGGTTCATGAGTGGCAATAAAACTGCTTTTAATGAATCAGGAGTGAGTGTCGCTTGTGGACAAATTTTTGCAGCATTAATATCTGCTAGGAATTTGGCATTCGCGGTTTGGTGATCATCTACCGCACTTGGCAAAGGTACAAATACGGCTGCAACACCCGCGGTAGCAATCTCAGTAACTGTCAGTGCACCAGCACGACAGATTACTAGATCGGCATTGGCATAGGCTTCCGCCATATTTTCAATAAACGGTTGAACTTCTACCTGTAAATGATCAGGAGCATCGGCATAACGTGCCCGCGTGCTATCAGCATGATTTTGACCACACTGATGATAAACACTTAAAGGAACATCTAATTGTTTCAGTGCTTCGGGTACGCGCTCATTCAATGCTTGTGCGCCCAAAGAGCCGCCTACAATTAAAATACGAATAGGTTGATTGGCTTTTTCTCGCTCTTGATATCGCCAAGCAGGACTCAATATCGCAGAAATTTCCTTACGTACGGGATTACCTGTAGTCACGATTTTATGGTTTTCTGGAAATGTTTTCGGGAATGCCTGACAGACCGTTTTAGCAACACGAGCCAATTGGGTATTGGTGAAACCCGCTACTGCATTTTGCTCATGAATGATGACAGGAATACCAAGAATACGCGCAGCCAAACCACCAGGACCTGCAACATAACCGCCAAAACCAGCGACTGCATCTACGTTTAATCGTTTCATATAGCGCATTGCGCTAAGCGTTGCTTTTAAAATTTTAAAAGGGGCTTGCAGCTTACGGACGATTCCATTGCCACGCACACCCTGAATATCAATTTGATAAATTGGAATGTGGTGATTTTTAAGCAAGCGGTTTTCCATACCGGAAGGCGTTGCCAACCATGACACTTCGACACCTTGCTGTTGTAATTCCTGAGCAACTGCTAGGGCAGGAAATACATGTCCACCTGTACCTGCAGCCATCATCATGACATGTTTAGGTTGTTTATGCTGAGCTTGTGTCACGGTCTAATTCTTCAAATCTAAGAGCTAACAGAAAATTTTATATAAGGTATCAATTGTAATCACAATCGTATATCCATGAAAGTTTATTTACTTTTTTTCACGGACCCTTTAATTGTTTTTTTCATATGATTTCAGAGTTTAAACTAGATTTATTATGAGGTGTGCCTTTTTTATGTATTTTACCATTCGATCTAGTTTATAACGCACCAACATAATGATTAATGTGCACATTAAAAACCACCACAGCATTGGTTCTATTGTTCCTTCGTATCTGCGCTACCGCCATATTGGATATAAACTTATGTCTAAATGGTATGAGGCAATAGTTCTATTTATGATATTGCTATATCTCATTGAGATTCAGCTCGCGAATAAAAGGATTTTTAAACGCAAATGTCAAAAATATCATCTTATGACATTTGGATTATTTTGGCAGGCTACCTTGCTGCAATTCATGTCGGTAAACTTTCTGCTGTTATTCCAATTCTTCAAAAAGATTTAAATCTAAGTTTCACCCAAGCAGGCCTATCCTTATCACTGGTTCAAGGTGCTGGAATGCTATTTGCCCTGTGTATTGGTGCTGTATCTGAGAAAATAGGACTCAAAAAATGTCTTATTTTTGCACTCATTCTATTGGGGATGAGTAGTTTTGCAGGCTTATGGATTGATCATAGTGTTAGCCTTTATTTTTTTCGATTTATGGAAGGCATTGGATTTCTCACCATTAGTCTTTGCGCTCCCGCAATTTTAAAACGCCTAAGCACGCCTGAAACCATGAATTTTAAAATGGGGTTATGGAGTTCTTATATGGGAGTTGGGGTTAGTCTTGCTATTTTGACCATCCCTGTATTACTCGAATGGCTCAGTTGGCAACACATTTGGGCATTATTTGGTGCCTTGTGTTGGCTGGTTGCCTTGATGATTTACCATTTTTTACGTTATGACGATAAGCAAACCACTGTAACGACAAAGGCACTGAGCACATCAACCTCCAACTCTTTTTTATCTATTGTTAAAGCCACCGCGACCCATCCACCCATTCTCTGTCTAGCCGTTATCTTTGCTTGCTATACCAGTCAATGGATCACACTCACAGGTTTTTTACCCAGCTTGTATGTCTCATTCAATATGGATTTAAAGCTTGTAGGAATTTTGGTGTCAATGGTTGTGTTATCTAACTTAGGTGGAACCTTTGGCGCAGGCGTATTACTTCAAAAAGGCATAGCTCCTTTTAAATTACTTCAATTTAGTTTTTTAAGTCTAATTTTATGTAGCTGGGTTGTATTTTCACAACCCTATTGGTTGATTTTTGAGTTGCAATATTTGTGCGCTATTTTGTTTTCTTTTATCGGTGGCATTATTCCGACGACCGTCTTTGCCAATACGCTTAGATACGCGCCACAGGTCAATGCAGCAGCATCCAGTATGGGCTTAGTGCTGCAAATTTCTGCATGTGCGCAGTTCCTTGTTCCCCCAGCAACAGCAGCTCTCGTTTCGTCTTCTCACCAGTGGTCCAATGCCGCATGGGTTACCGTAAGTCTTTCCACCCTAGGACTATTGACCAGCTATTATTTATTTAAAATATATACGCAAAAAAAAGAGCCTATTTAGGCTCTTTTTTGCAGATCAACTAACGTCCAGTTTCTAAAACATCAAATAATGTATCTGCGATAGATGTACCAAATTGTGCATCTATTTCACGTATACATGTTGGACTAGTCACATTAATTTCTGTTACATAGTTTCCAATGACATCAAGACCAACAAATACTAGTCCCTTCTCACGCAAGAATGGTCCAACTTTAGCAGCAATCGCCTTATCATTTTCAGTCAACGGACGTGCTTCACCACGCCCACCAGCAGCAAGGTTACCTCGCGTTTCACCATTTTGTGGAATACGAGCTAAACAATATGGTATTGGCTCACCATTGACCATCAGAATACGCTTATCTCCATCCACAATTTCAGGAATATAACGTTGCGCCATAATCGGTTGCTGCCCCATTTGAGTCAACATTTCCAAAGTTGAACCGATATTTGCCCCTGCAGCAGTTAAACGGAAAATCCCCATACCGCCCATCCCATCTAGCGGTTTTACAATCACATCTTGATGTTCAGCAATAAACTCTCGGATTAAACTTTGCTGTGAAGTTACCAAAGTCGGAACCTGCAGTTCTGGAAATTGTGTAGCGAACAGCTTTTCGTTACAGTCTCGCAAACTTTGAGGTTTATTGATAATCCAGGAACCTTCACGTTCCGCTTGTTCCAGAATATAAGTTGTATAAACAAAGTTCATATCAAAAGGTGGATCTTTACGCATGAGTACAACATCGTATGCGGCTAAAGATTCTTTCTGTTTTTCACCAAGTTCATAGTAATGATTATAATCCTCAAACACTTTAAGTGGTGAGATCAAACCAAAAGCTTTGCCTTGATCGATATATAAATCTTCCTGAAGTGCATACCCTAACTCATGACCGCGACGTGCAGCAGCCCAAAGCATTGCCATGGTCGAATCTTTTTTGAGGTTTACATTTTCGATGGGATCCATCACCACAAGTACGCGCATGATCTGTTCTCTATTTTATCAATGAAGCGATTATAACGAAGTTTAGTGAACGATCTACTGATCTATCAAAGGATCAATTGTATAAATTCAGAGAAGCTCTTTCCTATTTCTGCTGAGCACTAGAATTTGGATTCATATCAAACTACTAAAAAAAATAATAAAAAACGGCGCAATGAGCGTCAGGAAAAATCCACTGAGAATTGCAATTTGTACATCTAATGGTGAACAATTGTTTTTTACAAAGGGTAAAGTCGAGTCCATCGCCGTGGCACCACATACACCAATGATTGGCTTTGGATAACGCTGACCTAATAAATACAACAATGCAATCGCATAAAACTCTCGTACAAGATCTGTGATCAAAGCAAAAGTTCCCTGCTCAGGTCCTAAAACTTTAGCAACTAAAGGACCAGAAAGAGAGAACCAACCAAATCCACTCCCCATCACAACGAGTTCGACAAAAGATTGAGTCATGATATGACTCGTCAAATAAGCCGCAATAAATAGTGCAATGATTGAAAAAAATGGCACTTTAATATGATTCATAGTGAGGGCTTGAATTTTAATCGTAGACAAATCCACTCCGATTAAAAAAATCAACACATACAATAGTATCGCGCTTAACATTTCCCCTGATAAAGTCTTGGGTAATAGCCAATATAGCCCCATCCCGATCAACACCATTCCAATCGCAATCAAGCATTCGGTAATAGGTTTGAGCATATCCTTGAATGATTTTTGGTGCTCAGCCTTAAAGTGGCTACGATTAAATAAAAGTCCAAAGGTAATCAGACTTAACACTGTAGAATAAATAAAAGCTTCAATTAATATTTTTGAACCAAGATCTTTATCAAACAAGACACTGCCAAATTGAAAGCCTATAGAGATGAGGAGCAACCACACCAAAAACGTAATTTGACCAACCAATATATTGCGGACTTGAACGTTTGCAGCTTTACCTGTGCCCCAACCCAATATAAGAGAAATGAGAATAGGTAGAAGCGAAATTATTAAATTTTGAATCATATTTTTTGCTTTGTAAGAGAGAAATCAATCAAAATCATCCAGCGCTCACCAGCCTCAGCATTTGTGCCTTGATCTATTTTTCTAATAGGTGATACATAATGTGAAACTGCTGGATCGTGTACAGCAAAACTTTCAGAAGCTTGTCTCAACGTAAATTTTTGATAAATATTATAATTATTTACCTCATCTAAACGCTTATTTCTTTCCTGAGGTGATGCAATAAAGTTTTCACCTCCTTCAATGTTATTGCTCCTATAAAACAAATGAGCAAATGTGAATGGCTCACCATCCTGATGAAAACAATTAGGCGAACTAATTCCTAGCTGATCGGCATGAGTTGAACGCAGTTTGACAAAATGGACACCCACGTAAATTGGCAGATAGGCATTTTCCAAACCAAAAGTAAGTTGATAATCATCTACAATCAAATCATTAAGATATTGCGTAGATTTAGCTTCTTGGCTCAACGCGTTAAAATAACGAATCGACTGATGCTCGGGATTGTTCCCTCCCTGATCATATCCAGATAACTCCTGCCCTATATTATCACGCACTGTCGGCAACCAAATAGGCTTAAGATCTTTTTCCCAAGGTAAAATTAAGGCATTTCCGTATCTTCTAAACCTTTGAGTATGTGTAGGTGCAAAAGGATCTTTTTCAAGTTTTTCAAACTCTTTAGCTAGTAATAGTTTAGAAAATCCACCTCTATAGATTTATAATGTAGATACCCTTTTGCTTTGAAGGTATTCTTCAAATCAATTTCTTGATGTTTTATAGCAGTCAAATTGCTATACGATTCAGTATTAGCGTCTAATTGATCAAGCACAATTAATCCTTAAGAATAACTAAATAAATATCATAGTTACGCTAAAATTATTACGTTTTTATTAAGGTTTACTCACAAAATAATATTACTATTTCAAATTAAATTATTAAGAAAAATTACAAAATTATTGTTACAACTTCAAATACAAGTTACATCAAACGTTAACATCGTTGAATAAAACTAACAGGACTTGCTATTCCAACAATAGGTACAAGTCCATGATTAAAATAATTTCTACACTCTGTTTACTCACTATCAGTTCAATTACTTTAGCAGCAGGCAATCCTACACGAGTCGGTGATGTACTCGGTCGAGACCTCGACGTTCCACTCGTTGGTGCATTAGGGCATACAGGTGTATATGTAAGTTCAAACAATATTGTTCAAGTCATGAACAAAACGGCATATGTAGATGTGATTGAATATGTCAGCTTAAGTGGATTTAAAACTACAAAATATTGGGGAGCAAAGGCCAAAACAAGTTTTGGATATAAATCTCCTTACTCATCTGCTGCTAATCAAATCACTGCGATTTCAAATCAGCAACGACCTCATGTCGCTTACACGCTGTATTCAGCAACACCGAACCCAGCTGTGCAAGTCTGTTCACAATATAACTCCAATGGTGCTTGTAGCAAATATACATGGCAAAAGGGAACGTTCCGATGTGACAGCTTTACGAAATGGCTCTACACTCAGACGGGTAATGGTAATCTAGGAGGAAGCACACCGCGTGGAACTTTCAACAGTAGCTTACTCACAATTACACGAGTGTAAATAAATCATTCCATTGGATTGCCTTCACATCTCTGATGTTGAAGGCAACGACAGCTTAATATTATGAATAAGAAAAATATTTTTTTGGTTATTTTGATCTTCGTGATCTGTGCAGTAATTTTATGGGTGTATTTGAAATCGACAGCAGATACGACTCAAAGTATATCAAATCAAAACAATAATACTTCAACGTTAAAAAGCAATGAAGATCGCTCGACTAGCATGTCTGAAAATAGTGCAGATATGAAACTCAACACTAACCTACCCGTATGGGCAAAAAAGTTACTTCAACTTGATCAATCTGCTGCGAATCGAGAAGAAAAAATACATGATTTAATTCAGCTCCTTGAACAAAACCAGCATGATGAAAATGCAATAGAAGAAATCCTGACTCAACTTACTTCTCTCAATCCTTTAGAAGCAACTGAACAAATTTTGCCATTTCTAACACATCAAAATCCTAAAATTCAAAGCTTAGCGATAGGCGCACTGAATAATGCGATGTTGCTGACTGATCGAGAACATGAACTCAAAAAATCCTTACCTGAAAATGATTTGATTCGACAGAAAATTAGTCACGCTTTAGAGCAACGTTTTCAGGATCCAAATTTAGATCCAAAGGTTAAACAAGTTCTTATTTCTAGCCTACCGCATACCGCATCTGTCCAAACTCAGCACAATCTTGCACAAGAACTTCTTCAACAAAATTCTATCTCACCAAACGAAGCACAATTTCTTTCTCAATATCTGCTAAATGGTCAGGGAAATAACACAACTTTAGAACAACTTGCGCATAAAAATCCGAAGATGATTGAAGACATTATTGCGAATTTAAATATTCAAATTGTCGACCAACCCGCCATAGTTGAAGTTCTGAATAATGATCAAAAAAAGCAACTACATGATTTTATCTTACAACATCCACCAAACTCGAAAGATGAAAGCTATGGATATAAAAATGATATATGGCGATTTTCTTTAAACCAACTTCAACAATAAATAAGAGTTAGACTGGTTTTATATGAATATTTTTCAAGCTTATAATTACATAAAATTTACATTTAAAATAATTAAATAACTTCTCACTCCTATTTTAACTATAAATCAACATAGATTTAATACATTAATATTTTTTATTTTAAGCTAAATTAATATTACATTTTAATCATTCATGATTTCATTTTCTTAATCGTGATGACTAAATATTTAGCACTCCAATAATCATAGCTATAAATTTAATGAGGGCATTATGAAAATAGTATTAATTGGTGCAACAGGCATGGCAGGTTCTCGTATTCTTGAAGAGCTTGTTTCACGTGGACACTACGTCAAAGCGATTGCTCGTAATACAAGCAAAATTTCAGATACAGAGCGTGTTTTAACTGTAGATTTAGATTTAAATGATCAAGAAGCACTTGTAAATGAGCTGAAAGGTCAAGATGCTGTAATTAGTGCAGTACGTTTCCAAGGTCTTGATATCAATTCACTTCTTAATGCTATTCGTGAATCAAAAGTTAAACGTTATATTGTTGTTGGTGGCGCTGGCGGTTTAACTGTACCAAATCAAAATGTGCGTGTAATCGATACAGAGGACTTTCCTGATGCATATAAAGCTGAGGCGGAAGCAGGCATTCAGTTCTTTGATAAGTTAAAACAAGTGGACGACATTGACTGGACTTTTATTGCTCCTGCAGCGGAATTCGGTCCTGGTAAGCGAACTGGTGAATATCGCTCTGGTAAAGATGAACTTATCGTTGGTGAAGAAGGCAGTAAAATCTCTGCAGAAGATTTCGCAGTAGCGCTCAGTGATGAGCTGGAAAATAATAACCATATTCAAGAGCGCTTTAGCGTAGGTTATTAATATTCAATAATATAATAAAAAAGGAAGCTTAAGCTTCCTTTTTTATTATATATTTCACTCTATGAGATATTTTAAATAAATGAGATGAATGAAATCTAAAGAGGTTATAATATTCATATAAATAAAATTTAAAAAGTAGTATTTTCATGAATTATCTTGAGTATTTTTTATATATTTTCACTGTCATTATTATGATTGCCACTCCAGGCCCTGTTATGATTTTGGTGGCCAGTGCAGGTGCAAAAGGTGGTTATCGAAAAGCATTACAAACCATTTTAGGCACTAATGTCGCCTCACTATGTTTAATTGCGCTTTCAATTCTTGCACTTAAGGGTGTTCTTCATTTTAATGAGCATATTTTCAACATCATCAAAGTCCTAGGATGTCTTTATATTGGCTATTTAGGTTTTGAAATTCTTAGAGAAACTTTTCAGCACAATCAAACTGCCTCTTCAAAGATCAAGCCGATGGATAGCGGTTTTTCCAAAGGGTTTTTAGTTGGAATTTCCAATCCAAAAGATATTATTTTCTTCACTGCTTTTTTTCCGCAGTTTATTCAAATTACACCAAATATAGATTTAAGTTTGTCGCTGTTAATCATCACATGGATTCTTCTAGATTTTGTCGTACTATCTTTGGTCTATTTAGGTTTTAACGCTATTTCTCAACAACGTATTTATTCAAAAATCTTAGCCTTGTGTGGCGCGATCCTCATGACCATCGCTGGGTATGGGATATTCAGCACAGCGCTCTTTTATGAGTCTCTTTAACTTATTTAAACTACAATTTATGAATGAATTTATTCCCGGGGTTTCTAATGATGCAACCCGCCATGATCGTCTTTTATTCAGAAGATAAAAATCATTGATTAGATGATTCTTGCCTGCGATCAGGTTATGCATTTGATATACCCCACCGTGGCAAAATCGTCCTTGAGTGATGAGGTAACAAGAGCTGAATGAAAAGTTGGGCATGACGTAAAAATGTAATTTGTGTGATGCAGATAAGAATTTCGCATAAGGTGTATTATGTTAATTTTAGAAGAGCTATAAAGTGTCTACAAAATTGGTGGCTATTCAATTTGTTCGCACATAAATTATCTGAACTGCCCAAAGTTGGTAGCGAATATGCCGAAATCGGAGAGTCCTCCGAAGACTTTACGAAACGCATTGCAGACATGCTTTTAGAGCCAAAAAAATTCAGAATGTTTTATCCACTCCTGAAACAACTTGGCTTTAGTTCTAATAAAATTCAATCAGCAACAATTAAACAGGTCGATAAACCTAAGTTTTTAGATTTACCAAATATGCAGATCAATCGAATCTCTTACGGCATGT
>NZ_JBWYIV010000016.1:0-62941 GCF_056779895.1 Acinetobacter sp. ANC_7553
TGGTAGTGTGGGGTTACCCATGTGAGAGTAAGTCATCGCCAGCTCATTATTCTAAACACCCCCTTCAATAGAAGGGGGTGTTTTTTTATATATATAAAAATTGAATTTCAAAATAATTAAACCCTTATAATTAAATAAGAAGCTCCATTCAGTTAATTTATGCTAAACAATAAATGCCTTAGTGATAAGGCTAATATCATAAAAACAACCCAACTAATTAGTTGAAAAGCTAAATAATAAACAATAATGAATGGTTCAAAAAATGAATGATTTACAATGAAATTTTTATTTACAAAGAGCATCAAAGTTGACTATTAAATAAAATGCCAATCCTAATTTGCAGATTGAGTATTAAAAATCAAGATTTCAGTCGAAAGGTTATATAAGAATTCATTCTTAGTAACTAAGAATAAATATAAAACTCTTAAAACTTGAATTTTCATGATTTTTTATGCCAATTGAATTATTAATCAATCTATTAAATGAATAATCCACTAGAAAGTTGTATAGACAAAAATCCTAATTTAATGCATTTATATAAAATATGAATCCAGGTTCATTATTTTAAAAATACTCACAATTGGAGGTGAGATAAAAATGACAGCGCAGACAATGAATGTGAATGCTGTAATTGATAATGCAAAATTTAAACCCTTTCATTTATCAATCGTATTATGGTGTTTATTTATCGTAATTTTTGACGGTTATGATTTAGCAATTAATGGCGTAACGTTGCCACTACTTATGCAAGAGTGGGGTATGACTTCTGTCCAAGCTGGGTTATTAGCGAGCACAGCGCTAGCGGGAATGATGTTTGGTGCGATGCTTTTTGGTATGTTGGCAGATAAAATTGGTCGAAAAAAAGTTATTTTAATTTGTGTAACCTTGTTCAGTGGTTTTACTTTTTTAGGAGGATTCGCAAGTAATCCAACAGAATTTGGAATTTTAAGATTTATTGCTGGACTTGGTATAGGCGGTGTTTTGCCAAATTTAGTAACTTTAACTTCTGAATATGCACCACAAAAATTGAGAAGTACCTTAGTTACGATTATGTTTAGTGGCTATGCAGTTGGCGGAATTATGGCGGCTTTATTGGGTGTAAAATTTACACCTGAATTTGGTTGGCAGATTATGTTCTTTATTGCAGGAATTCCATTATTAGTATTACCGTTTATATGGAAGTATATGCCTGAATCACTAACATTTTTAGTGAAACAAAAAAATTATGAACCTGCCTCAGGAATTATTAATAAGATCAACGCAGATTTAAATGTTAATTCTACAACTCATTTGGTTCTTAACGAAATTAAACTACCTGATGCATCGGTTAAATCTCTTTTTACTGATAATAGAGCGACAACGACGTTGTTATTTTGGTGCTGCTTTTTTATGTGTCTTTTAATGACATACGCATTAGGAAGTTGGTTACCAAAGTTAATGATGGCTGCAGGTTATTCTTTGGGAAGTAGTTTAACGTTTTTACTTTCATTAAATATTGGCGCTGTCATCGGTACTATTGGTGGTGGAATTCTAGCAGACAAATTTCATCTCAAACCTGTAGTGATTTCGATGTTTGTAATTGGAGCTTTTGCTTTATTTGGATTAAGTTTCAATTCGCCGCCAATGGTTATTTATCTACTTGTGGCATTGGCTGGTGCAGCATCAATTGGTACAAGTATTTTAATATATAGCTATGTAGCGCAATCTTATCCAATTGCTGTACGTTCAACTGGGATTGGTTGGGCTTCAGCAGTAGGGCGTATAGGTGCAATTGTCGGCCCCATTGTCATTGGTATTCTTTTAGGAATGGAATTGCCGCACAAATGGAATTTCATTGCCGTTGCTATACCAGCAGTAATTGGTGCAATAGCCGTATTCTGTATTAAAAGGACAAAAGTGATTGAAACAGTTCCTGAAAAAATAAAAATCGCATCTTCAATTACACAGTAGAATAAAAGCCTCATAAGAGGCTTTTTTTATAAATGTGATTTTAAAATTTTTTGATGCTCTTTAACCTGTTTGGCATAACGTTTACCTTGTTTTTTCATTTTTCGATTTGTGTTGTATCCAGTAGGTCCAACGTTGTAATAGGCCAGTGCTTTTTTCCAGCTACCAGCAGATTGATTATATTTTGATAAGATAAAAGTCCCACAATGTATATTAATATTTTCTTGAAAAAGGTCACCTGGACAAGATTGCTGCCAATATCTAGGGATAATTTGAGTAAGACCTACAGCACCTGCTGGTGATACTGCGTAATTTCGATAACTCGATTCTTGTCGAATAAGAGCGGCCATTAACAGGGGGTCGACATCAAATTGTTGCGCACTTTGCACAATTAGTGGTGAAACCCTATTTGCGGTGTCTGGGTGTACAGAGTATGCCTTTTGAATACCTGTTGAAAGTTTTGCCGCACGTTTTTGTACTGAACCACCACCTAAAGATGAGCAACCAACAAACATGATACACGATGATAGAACTAAACTATATTTAAGGAAAGTAAAGGATGGGGGAGGTGATTGTAAACGTTGTAAAAAAAGCAAAATAGTAACCGTTCAAATTCAATTTGCAAAAATCATAAGTAAGCTGGTGATTGGGGTCAAGCCCTAGATAAAGTGGAGTGTTGTAGTTTTGCAATATATTGATGAATAAGATAAATAGATCAAAAAACTTTAAAATTGCTTCAATATTTTCTTATAATAATGCCATTATTAAATGCCTGAAATCATCATGACGCCAGCTTGTAAATTTCTGAAAAACAAAAAGATAGATTATTCTGTTCATGAATACGAACATGATCCTAATGCTGAAAGTTTTGGTTTAGAAGCAGCTCAAAAATTGGGTTTATCTGTACATGAAGTTTTTAAGACACTTCTAGTGACAGATGATGTCAATTATTTTGTGACAATTTTACCAGTGGACCATCAACTTAATTTAAAAAAGGCGGCGAATGCTTTCAGTTGTAAAAAACTTAAAATGGCTGATCCGAAAGTGGCTGAGCGTCTGACCGGTTACTTAGTGGGTGGGATTAGTCCAATTGCTCAAAAAAAGCGACTTAAGACAGTCATTCACCAATCGGCAAGTTCTCTTAAAAAGGTGTACGTGAGTGGTGGAAAACGAGGGCTAGATATCGGATTAGATCCTCAATCATTGGCCCAAGTATTAGATGCTCAATTTAAGGACATTGTGGATCACACTTAATGTTTGATCACTACATTTGACGTAGATTGGTTAGATATTCTTGAGCGATAAAAATTTCTTGATCATCAGTTGGGCATACCTTGTTCCATTGATGTTCTTGATCTAATTCCCAAGCACGTTGATTATCGTTCAGATAATTCAGTAGACCATCTTTAATAATCGCTTTCTTTAGTTTTTTATCTTCAATCGGAAAACAGGTTTCTACTCTTGAAAATAAATTACGTCCCATCCAGTCTGCACTTGAACAATATAATTTCTCATTGCCTTGATCTAGAAAATAGTAGACCCGTGTGTGTTCTAAAAAACGTCCTACAATGGATCTGACGCGGATATTTTCTGATAACTGTGGTACTTGAGGTCTTAATGAACAGATGGAACGAATGATCAGATCGATTTGAACACCTGCATTTGACGCTTGATAAAGTGCCGCGATTAATTGTGGTTCAGTTAAAGCGTTAACTTTGATAATAATATGCGCTTTATGACCAGACTTAGCATGGTGGATTTCATTGGCAATGAGTTTTAAAAGCTGTTCATGCAAGGTAAAAGGTGCATGGAACAGCTTTTTAGGCTTTGCCATTTTTCCCATACCTGTCAATTCTTGAAAGATTTTATGGACATCTTCACAAATGTCATCATCAGTGGTCAGAAGACCGTAATCGGTATACATTTTTGCATTACCAGCATGATAATTGCCAGTTCCCAAATGAACATACCGTTTCAGATGATCTGCTTCTCTACGAACAACCAGAATCATTTTAGCGTGAGTTTTATAGCCCACGATGCCATACACAACAACAGCTCCAGCTTCTTGTAGGAGGTTGGCGACCATGATATTGGATTCTTCATCGAATCTAGCACGTAATTCAATAATCGCAGTAACTTCTTTACCATTTCGTGCTGCTTCTGCTAAGACCTGAACGATCTCTGAATCTGGTCCGCTGCGATAAAGAGTTTGCTTAATTGCCAAGACATTAGGGTCTTTTGCAGACTCTTTTAACAGGTTGATGACGGGTGAAAATGAGTCAAAAGGATGATGTAAAAGGACATCACGTTGTTTTAATACATCAAATATACTTTTTGATTGTCTTAATATCTTCGGTATTACGGGTTGATAGGGTTTAAACTTCAAATCTGGACAATCAAAATCTGAAAATAATCGAGCTAAATTTACAGGACCTTGAACACGATAGAGTTGTGAAGGTTCTAAAGAAAATTGATCAAGTAGATATTGGTTAATCGTTTCTGGGCAATTGTGATCAATTTCAAGTCGAACTTCACGTCCAAATCTTCGCGAAGAAAGTTCATCTTTAAGAGCAACTGCCAGATCGTCTACATCGTCAGCTAAATTTAAGTCAGCATTGCGTGTAACACGGAATTGGTAGCATCCTGTCGCCTTCATTCCTGGAAATAAGTCATTGATATGTTGTTGCAGAATAGCTGACAACAGGATGTAATGTTGCTGACCTTCGCATAAGTCATCAGGAATTTTGACCGCCCTTGGCAAAGTTCTCGGTGCAGGTACGATCGCGAGCTCAATCTGACGACCAAAAGCATCTTTACCTTCAAGTGTGACAATAAAATTAAGGCTCTTATTGACTAAACGGGGAAAAGGATGGGCAGGGTCTAAACTGATGGGCGTGATTACTGGTTGAATAAATTTACTGAAGTAGTTTTGAATCCATTCAGTATATTTATCTAAAATTCCATGATATTGGATAAATTCGATACCATAAGATTTAAGCTGAGGAATGAGCTCCTTATTAAGTATCTGATATTGTTCTTGAACTGCATGATGCGTTGTTTTAGATATTTGTTCTAAAATAATTTCATTGGGAATAGCGTCTGGCGCGGTTGTTATTTGATTTAATTCGATCTGTTTTAAAAGTCCAGCAACGCGTATTTCAAAAAACTCATCTAAATTCCGAGAAAAGATGATTAAAAAATTTAGTCGCTCTAATAAGGGGTGGTGAGGGTCTTTAGCTTGAGCTAAAACTCGTTTATGGAATTCTAATAATGAAAGTTCGCGATTTATGTAAGTGTCTGAATTGTGTTGAAAGTTTTCAAGAGAGTGCATAGTACCAATTATTGCTTTTTGAGCCGTCAGGAAAGACCTTGCAGCGATGGTACGTTTGATGTGTGACAGTAATATTACATTGATTGGTATATATTCGATAAATATATATAATTGGATTTATTTTATTTTAATCAAAAAAGCACACAATAAGTGTGCTTTTTTTAAATCAATTAGGGCTTAGAAATCGTAACGGAAACCTAAAGATAAACCTAAAGCATCCTCACCTTTGAAACCCTTCACATTATTTGTACGTGCTTGTTCCCACGGTGTAAGGCTTGAGTTTTTGTCATTAAGCACAGTTGCGACGTTACCGTAAACACGAACTGCTTTATCAAGACGATGTTCAAGTCCTAAAGCAATGAGTGTTGCGTTCGCATCTTTAGCATCTACATCACGGTGCATCACTTGACCACGGATATATGTTTTTGGTGCAAATTTATAATCAGCTGCAACACCAATGACTTGTGTATCAGGATTTTTTACGTCATTGTCATGAGTCATATATTGATATAAAACACCAATATTTAGCTCAGGTGTGATTTTATAAGCACCAGCTAAACGGAAGCCATCACGTTCGCCGCGAGTCGCATCTTCTTCATAGTGTTCATAAGCAGCTGCGAAATCAACAGGACCTTCTTTATAGGTCAATGCAAGATCGTAAGCTTTATTCTTTTTAGAGTCGCCTTTCTTTTGAATAACTTCACCAGTATCTTTATCTACAATTGTTTCCGTGAAGCCTGGAGAATTGCTTTCGTGCAATGAAAGTGCTGCTAATACATTGAACCCATTTCCGAATTTTGGTGATTTATATTCGATGGTATTTTCATTACGCTCATCAAAACGTAAGTCACCAGCACGTGTTACATTACGTAAATCACCTACTTGATCGCCGAAATAGTTAACTGGACCACGTGCTATTTTAAAAGGGCTATCAAAACGACCGACACGAGTTTGACCGAAATTACCTTTTAAACCAACAAATGTATCACGTGTTGCAAAATCAACACCTGAATTTTGTCCACCGCTAGCAAAGTTGATTTCTTGTTCAATTTGACCAAAAACAGTCATATCATTTTCTAGTTTCTGTTCAACTTTAAAGCCTAGACGAGATGAATTAGATGATAAACCCACTTCATTATAATCTTTACCATCATCAAGGTAATCTAATGAAACATGCGCACGACCATAAATTTTAACGTCGGCTGCCATTGCGATTGATGGTGTAATTAGTGTTGCCCCAACTGCTAATGCCCAAAGTGTTTTTTTCATTTCTAGCTCCAGTAAAGACTGATTTATTGTCCTAATAATCATGATCAGTAGTTTTTTTGTAACTACTGTTCTCTATTGGTGCTAAGTATTCATTACAAATAAGTCAGTAATATTAAGAATTTATTTCATTATCATGAAAATGGATAGAAACAATTTATAGTAATCAAAAGGCATAAAACAAAAAAAAGGAGGCAAAGCTCCTTTTTTTATGAGGATCTGTTATAAAGCAGCTTTAATCTTCTCAGCCAAAGCCTTGATACGCTCTTGATCACCCATTTGTGCTGCGTGTTTACCCAGTTCATGAATTGAACTTGGAATAAGATGGAAGTGAACGTGAGGCACGGTTTGCCCAGCTGCAGCACCAGATAACTGCATCAACACTATACCTTTTGCATCTAGTGCTGTTTCAATCGCTTTTGCAATTTTTTGAACGATTTGAATCGTGTACGCTGCAGTGTTTGGATCTAAGTCGAGTAAAGTTACGGCAGGTGATTTAGGGATGACTAAAGTATGACCATCTGCCTGAGGCATAATGTCCATAAATGCAAGAACTTGCTCATCCTCATACACTTTAATTGCAGGAAGTTCACCACGTAGAATTCTTGCAAAAATATTTTGATCATCGTAAGCCATAACTATTCCCAGAATGTAATTAGATTGAATTATTTACAGTTCAATTCTTTCTGACGTTGCTTAATGGAGTCAAGCTTTTGTTGCTCTTTTTCTGAGAACTTAGGTTTAGTTGTATTGCAATTTTCATTGCCGAACTTTGCCTTAGTATCTGGATCTTTAAAACAGAAGCCTTTTGATGCATAGATGATGTTGTAATCATCTTTAAGTTTTTCACACTCTTTTGTAGTATCGGCAAAAGCATTAACCCCAGCTGAAACAGATACAGCAGTAATTAAACCTAATAAAAACTTATTCATGAGTATCCTCATTTAGAAATGGACATTTGATATTGTCACATTTCAATTATATGGGCTTTATATGTGAATTCAATGGCGAAAATTTATTCTAAGGTAATTTTGCTCCATGATTCGTACATTTTAACTGCTGTCGAAAAATCACTATTAGGTTCAGCTATTGCATTAGCAGCACCAATTAGACTTTGAGTAAGCGTAATGACAGGTGCGGATAATTTTGCTTGATGAATGAGGTCTACTGCGATACCAGTGTCTTTGCTCAGTAACGGTAAGGCAAAAGTATTTGGAAAACTTCGATTTAATACCCGTTGAGGCAATACATTTTCAGTCACACCACTTTTACCACTTGAAGCATTGATGCACTCTAATGCTTCATTTAAATCCACACCATGCGCTTTAAGTGCAGTAAAACCTTCAGCAGCGGCACATAAGTGGACAGCCAAGAGCATGTTGTTCACTGCTTTCACAGCAAAACCAGATCCTGAGTCTCCTACATGCTTAATCAGTTTACCCATGGCTTGCATCGCTGGTAATACAGCTTCAAAAGCAACTTTTTCACCACCTACCATGAAGGTTAAAGTCGCGTTTTCAGCACCAATAGTTTGTCCGCTAACAGGTGCATCTAGAAAAAATACACCTTTTGATTTTAAAAAAGCTTGTTGTGCTTTAGCTGCATCAGGCACGCCACTGGTGCAGTCTACCCAAATTGATCCAGGTTTAATGTCGACTTGATGAATGATCTCATTGACTTGCTGACTCGTTGGTAAGCAACTAAAAATGATATCAGCGTGGGCAGCTTCTTGAAGTGATACAGCTTGTGTTTGATATTCAGTTGCATGTTGTTTGGCTTTCTCGAAATTTCGATTCCATACCAAAACTGATTCATAGTGTTTGGGTAAATGAGCTGCCATACGGTAACCCATTGCGCCTAATCCAATAAATGCAACTGTCGTCATTTTCTTTACTCTATTTGTGTTGAACGCTCTGCTAACCAGTGAGCAAGTTCAGGCCAAAATTGATCGGCACTTTTTTGACTCGACATTAAACCTAAATGCCCACCAGGAATAAGAGTAAACGTGACATCACGACTATTTGTCAATTCAGTCAATGGTCTAACAGCATCAGCTGTGACCATTTGATCGCTTGAACCCGCGCCAATCATAAGAGAGCAGTCTATATTTTTTAATTCGATTTTCTTATCTTGAAGTTCGATATAACCATTTTTTAGCGGATTTCTTAACCAGACATTGAATAACATATCTTGGTTTACCCCAGCAGGATAATCAATCATATGATTGAGGAAATAACCTAAAGTGGCATGTTCATGCAAAAGTTTTTTATCATCAAGATTCAGTAATAATTGTTTATGGCCTTCATACCAACCTTTTGGATCTAAAATTTTAAATCCAATTGCATTTAAAATACCTGGGGAGTGAATGAGGCGCTTAGGAATACGACCGTTATAAACTTTATGTTTGAGTAGACGAGTTCTTTCAAGATAGCGATTCATCTTAGCATATAGCTTTCCGATACTACCTGAAGCAAAGCTATCAATTGGACTACCTAAAACGATTAGATTTTTTACATGGTTCGGCTGTCTGAGCGCTGTGTACAACAGAACAAATATTCCCGCCATACTCCAGCCATGTAAAGAAATTTGATCAGATTTAGCGTGTGTGCGTATTTGATCGATACAATTCGGGATTGCATCATCAATAAAACCTAAAAAGTTGAGATCGCGATCTTTATAGCTAAAGTGTCCCCAATCCAATAAATACACATCAAAACCTTGCTCTGTATAATATTTGATAAGAGAACGGTATGGATAAAGATCATAAATATCCATCTTGATCGCTAAAGGCGCGACAAAGACCAATGGCTCAACATATTTTTTATTTTCAGATGCGTAATATCGAATTTTACTCGATTTATGAGTACCTATCACTTCATACGGCGTTGCTTGAGATAAAACCAAAGATTTACCGTAAAAAATGCGTGTCCCTAAATTTTTTAACTTGCTTTGTTTAGAACGCCAGTTAGTTTTTAAATGTTCCATGAAGGTTGAAGATCTCATAAGCATGTGATTTGAACGAAGTCTAAGCGATATTTATATATTTTACCTTGACCTTAAATGCTTTGGGCGCTCAAAATGTTGGCAATTATTCACAAAGGCAGTTTTTAGGACTGATTTAGAGCAATGAGCCAGCAAGACGACATTGAATACCAACTTGATACATTAGCACTTCGTACAGGTCATACGCGCAGTTTTGAAGGTGAGCATGCTGAACCGATGTTTCTAACTTCTTCATTTGTATATGCAAATGCAGCAGAAGCAGCAGCTAAATTCTCTGGGAAAGAGCCCGGTAATATTTATTCTCGCTTTACAAACCCAACAGTCGCAATGTTTGAAAAAAGATTGGCTGCAATGGAAGGTGCTGAACGTGCAGTGGCAACAAGTACGGGTATGGCTGCGATCATGGCGGTGGCGATGTCATTCTTAAAGGCTGGTGATCATGTTGTATGTTCTCGAGCAGTATTTGGTTCAACCGTGGCCTTATTTGAAAAATACATTTCTAAGTTTGGTGTGACTGTCAATTTTGTTGATTTAACAGATTTAGATGCTTGGAAAGCTGCGATCAAACCAGAAACTAAACTACTATTTGTAGAATCTCCGTCAAATCCATTATCGGAAATTGCTGATATTCGTGCATTAGCAGATATCGCGCATGAAAATGATGCCTTACTCGCAATTGATAATAGTTTCTGTACGCCAGTGCTACAACAACCATTAAAATTGGGCGCGGATCTAGTTGTCTATTCAGCGACAAAATATCTAGATGGTCAAGGTCGTGCGTTGGGTGGTGCTGTCGTAGGTAATCATCAATTACTTGAAGAAGTTTTTGGCTACGTTCGTACAACTGGGCCTTCTATGAGTCCGTTCAATGCTTGGGTTTTCCTAAAAGGTTTGGAAACGCTTCGTCTACGTATGAAGGCTCATTCTGAAAGTGCACAAAAGATTGCTGAGTGGCTTCATCAGCACGATAAAATCGAGAAAGTATTCTTTGCTGGCTTAGCGGATCATGTAGGTCATGATTTGGCTAAACAGCAACAAAAAGGTTTTGGTGGTATCGTTTCATTCGTGGTAAAAGGTGGGCGAGAAGCTGCTTGGAAAGTGATTGATCACACTCAATTTATTTCTATTACTGGGAATCTTGGGGATGCAAAATCAACGATTACTCATCCTGCAACGACTACTCATGGTAAATTGTCTGATAAAGCGAAGGCTGCAGCTGGCATTGCAGAAGGTTTAATTCGTCTTTCAGTAGGTTTGGAAGACGTTGATGATATTATTGCAGACATTCAACGTGGTCTTGATTTAGTCTAATTTAAATTTGTTCGGAGTATACAAATGAACATTAACATGCTTATGCAACAAGCACAGCGCATGCAAAAGGAAGTAGAGTCCAACATCAAGAAAGCGAAAGAGGAGCTTGCACAGAAAGAAGTGCATGCTGAAGCTGGTGGTGGTTTGGTAAAAGTGACAATGACTTGCCGTAATGTGGTAAAACGCATTGAAATCAATCCAGAATTACTTCAAGACGATCCAGATATGATTGAGGATTTGATTGCAGCTGCTATGAATGACGCTGCACGCCAAGCAGAAGCAATTTCAGAAGAAACAATGAAGTCTGCAAATAGTGGTATGGGATTACCTCCTGGCTTGTCAGGTTTATTTTAAGGATATTGCCGAGTGTTCAGCGAACGGTTTGACCAACTCGTCCAAGCACTGCGAATTTTACCAAGCGTTGGGCCTAAGTCGGCTCAGCGCATGGCGTTGCATTTGATCATGAAGAATAAGCAGGGTGCTTTGGCATTATCTGAAGCACTTAGCGATGCCGCTGATCATATCCATGAATGTGCTATTTGCCACTCATTGACTGAGAATGAGGTGTGTGACATTTGTCTGTCGCAAGACCGAGATGATACCTTGCTCTGTGTGGTTGAATCTCCTGCAGACGTGATGGCAATTGAGCAAAGTGGAAGTTTCAGAGGCAAATATCATGTATTGGGGGGGCATTTATCTCCTTTAGATGGTATAGGGCCTGAAGAGGTTGGCATACCTGCATTAGTTCAACGCTTAGCTGAAGGTCAGGTAGCAGAGGTTATTCTCGCTACCAATGCAACGGTTGAAGGACAGGCTACGGCACATTATTTGGTTGAAGCTACACGTCATTTGAATATCAAAATGACGCGTATTGCTCAAGGTGTACCACAAGGGGGGGAGCTTGAGTATGTCGATAGTCATACCTTAAGCCAAGCAGTTCATAATCGTATGCAAATGAAATAAGCACAAATTGTGCTTATTTTTTTGATTAGAGAAATATCACTTTTCGGAATAGTTTTTTAGTCGAAAAAAATATTAAATTTTTCATGTTCTATAACTATTTACAGTGTATACATAGATTTGCTTGACGCTTTAATTGAAAATTTATATTTAAAATTGATAATTTAAGCTAAAATACATCTCGATACCAATCTAGCACATTGTTTTTTATGATGTTTCAATTTATCCAAGAGCAAAAAGAACTCGAGCATGTTTTGACACTAATGAGTCAACAAGATGTTTATGGTTTAGATACTGAATTTATCAAAGTTGATACACTATGGCCAAAATTGGGTGTCTTGCAAATCAATGTCGCAGATCAGGTGTTTTTATTAGACGGTACACGTCTAGATTTTTCGAGTTTCTGGCCTAAAGTTTTTGCTGCAAAGCAAAATATTTTCCATGCTTGTGGTGAAGATATTGATCTGATTTACCATTATTCAAAAGGCAATCATCTTAATAATGTATTTGATACTCAGGTGGCTTTGTCTTTTCTCGGACGCGGATTACAGGTCAGTTATCAAAATGCGCTTAAAGAAATTTTAAATATAGAAATTGATAAAGATCAAACACGTTCAGATTGGCTTGCACGTCCTTTAACTGAAGAGCAAAAAGCATACGCAGCGAATGATGTCTTATATATTATGAATTTAGCCGATGTGCTAAAAAATGAATTAGAGAAAAAAGGGCATTATCAGTATGTACTAGAGGACTGTAAGAGCCTCACGCTTGAGATTGCGACAGAAACACCGAAAGAGAAACTATACGAAGATGTCGGAAATTATAGACACTCTCGAAAGCAGTTAATGCAGCTACAATTGCTCAGTGTTTGGCGTGAAGAAATGGTGAAGGCTTTAAATCAGCCTCGAAGTTTTATTCTGAAAAATGCCACTATGATTGATTTGGTGGAAAAAAATCCAAAAAATACCTTCCAATTATCTCAAGTTAAAAATATTCGTCCGAATGTGGTTCGTGAGCACGGTAAAACGATTTTGGATATTATGGCGTTGCTGCCCCCAATGGAAGAATGGCCATTACGAATTGCTCGACCAATTAAACATTCATCTAAAGATATTACCCATGATGTTGATAACATGATTGGTAATCTTGCAGAAGAGTTGGTGATCCCCAAAGAAGTGTTAATGCGAAAAAAATGGCTTGGTGCTTTATATCAGCATGTGGTTTTTCATGGCGATGAACAAGATTTACCTCAGTATTTACTTGGTTGGCGTTATGATTTACTGACGAAGCCATTAATTGAGTTGCTTCATAAAGATGCACAATATTTGAGTATGCAAATGAAAGTCAATGAATGACTTCTCTCAAAATTTGATTAAAGAATTACCAGTCATCCTAAACTAGACTGATGCGTTAACAAACGCTAATGTTTCGCTGTTTTTTTTGATGTATGCTTTGCTTTGAGTTTAAAAGGTGTTGTTTGAATCATGTGGTGTGAAATCTACAAATCTAGTAAGAAAGACGAAATGTATATTTACGTTGCGCGTCCTGAACAAGCGGAAAACCAAGAAGCTGTTGATCCGTTATCAGTATTATCTGATGCAATGAAAAATGCATTTGGCCGAGCGACATTTGTGATGTCACTGGAATTACATGCAGAACGCAAATTGGCGCGTGCAAATGTTTTACATGTGATGGATTCAATTCAGACGAAAGGATTCTTTTTACAATTGCCGCCTGAAGGATTGATCAATCCTAATGCGGTAGAGCCAGAGGGACTACGCGGTGCGTGATAATCAAGTTGGAGGATGGGATCAGTTTGTTTCAATGTTGGATTCAATTCCAGAATATAACATTGCAATTACCGTCTATATTCTCGGAACTTTGATTATTCTGTGGTGTTGGTACGGCATAGCGAAACGCCTACCTTCACCTTTAGGTGGAGTGACATGGATTTTTGTGTTTGCTATTTTGGCAACACCAACGATTTCTGAAGGTCCCAATTCCGCCTTAGCACCCGCTACTTTTGGTTTGATCTTTGGGGTATTAACAAAAGATTCACCGTTGATCTGGTCCAATTTCTCATTGATTGCCTTTGTTATTGCTTTAGGGTTATTGGCAGGTTATTTCTGGTCTAAGTACGCTTCTAAACAAAAGAATCCGAGACACACATCGTCAGTGAAGACACCACCACTTTAATTATCCAAATAAAAAAATAAGGTTTCATTATGTCTGTTGATGCACATCAATTTACGGGTACTGATCAATATATCGCCACAGATAGTCTCAAGCTTGCTGTGAAGGCCGCTCGAGCGTTGCAAAAGCCTCTTCTAGTGAAGGGTGAGCCAGGTACAGGTAAAACATTATTGGCTGAACAAGTTGCTGATAGCCTGGGTTTAAAACTGATTACTTGGCATATCAAATCAACGACGAAGGCTCAACAAGGTCTTTATGAATACGATGCCGTTTCAAGATTACGCGATAGTCAATTGGGTGATGAGCGTGTTTATGATATTAAAAACTATATTAAACCAGGTAAATTGTGGGAAGCATTTACCTCTGAAGAACGTTGCGTTTTATTAATTGATGAGATTGATAAAGCAGATATCGAGTTCCCAAATGATTTGCTTCATGAACTAGACAAAATGTCATTCTTTGTTTATGAAACTGGTGAAACAATTACTGCAACACAGCGTCCAATTGTGATCATCACTTCAAATAATGAAAAAGAACTTCCTGATGCTTTTTTACGCCGTTGTTTCTTTCATTATATTGAATTCCCAGATGAACAGACCATGCGTGAAATTATTGCAGTTCATTTTCCAAGAATTTCAACGACATTGGTCAGTGAGGCACTTCAGGTCTTCTTTAAGCTTCGCCAAATACCTGGTCTTAAGAAGCCACCTTCAACTTCTGAATTAATTGATTGGTTAAGCTTATTGATGGCTGATGATATGCCTGAAGATATTTTAAGAAACCATGATAAGTCAAAAGCAATTCCACCGCTGTATGGTGCGCTCATCAAAAATGAGCAAGATGTGCAGCTACTTGAGCGCCTCGCATTTATGACTCGTCGATAGGTGATACTATGTTCGTAAGACTGTTTTACACCTTGCGAAAATACGGAATTCCCGTAACGACGCGCGAGCTGATTGATTTAAATCAAGCAATTAGTCTAGGTTTGGTTTTTGCAGATCAAGATGATTTTTATCAGCTTGTGAAGACAGTCATGGTCAAGGATGAGCGTTACTTCGATAAGTATGATCGTGCTATGAAGGATTATTTTCAGGGCATTCAAACCTTTGATGTAGATGATTTACTCAGTAAAGTTAATCAACTTCCTAAAGAATGGTTTGATTTAGAACTCCTTGAAAAACACTTAACGCCAGAGCAACGTGAAGCACTACAAAGAGCAGGTTCTTTAGAAGAGCTCATGAAAATGCTGGAAGAGCGTTTGCGTGAGCAACATAAAAAACACCAAGGTGGTAATCGTATGATTGGCACTGGTGGCACTTCACCGTTTGGAGCTTTTGGTGATCACCCAGAGGGGGTGAGAATTGGAGGGCCGGGACGTAAAAAATCTGCGGTGAAAGTGTGGGAACAACGTAAATACCAAAATCTTGATGATGATCAAATTTTGGGAACACGTCATATGCAAATGGCGTTGCGTCGTCTGAGAAAATTTGCGCGTCAAGGTGCTGAAGAAGAGCTTGATATAGATCAAACGATTCGCGAAACGGCTAAGCAGGGAATTCTTGATGTACAGATGGTGCCAGAGCGTCGTAATCGAATTAAAGTTTTGATGTTGTTCGATGTAGGCGGTTCTATGGATGCCTATATTGCACAATGTGAAAAACTGTTTAGTGCAGCCAAAACAGAATTTAAGACTTTAGAATATTTCTATTTCCATAACTGTCTTTATGATTACGTGTGGAAAGACAATCATCGCCGTACTTCGACAAAAATGAATACCTTAGATTTATTTAATACCTATGGTAAAGATTATCGAGTGATTGTTGTTGGTGATGCAAGTATGGCGCCATACGAATTAAAATCTGCTGGTGGTTCTGTCGAATACATGAATGAAGAGTCGGGTGAAATTTGGTTGCGTCGTTTGCGCCAGCATTATGAAAAGACGGCTTGGTTGAATCCTGAAACTGAGAATTACTGGCATTACACTCAAACGATAGGAATGATCAAAGAATTATTTGAAGATCATATGTATCCAATGACTTTAAAAGGCATTGAAGATATAACTAAATTCCTCTCGCGCTAACTTTTTTAAATTATATTCATCTAAAGGATCTTGATATGAGCTATCAAATCAATGGTGTGGCATTGCCAAATGAAGAAGGTTTTTTTGGTGAATATGGTGGTCAATTCATTCCACCTCATTTAAAAGCAGCAATGGATCAAATCAATGTTGCTTATGAAGAAATTCGTAAAACACCTGAATTTCAAAATGAGCTTTCAGAGCTGTTTGCGCATTATGTAGGTCGTCCAAGTCCTTTATTTCATGCCAAACGACTTTCAGAACAATTGGGCGGTGCTCAAATTTATCTGAAGCGTGAAGATTTGAACCATACAGGTGCGCATAAAATTAACCATTGTTTGGGTGAAGCTTTACTTGCTAAATACATGGGCAAGAAAAAAGTCATTGCTGAAACTGGGGCAGGTCAACATGGTGTCGCATTAGCCACCGCTTGTGCCTTGGTTGGTATCCCGTGTGAAATTCATATGGGTCAAGTTGATATTGAAAAAGAACATCCAAATGTCGTGAAAATGAAAATTTTGGGTGCGAATCTAATTTCAGTCACTCGTGGAACAGCAACATTAAAAGATGCTGTTGATAGTGCTTTCGAAGAGTATTTGAAAGACCCTGATAGCTTTATTTATGCCATCGGATCAGTCGTTGGTCCACATCCATTTCCTAAAATGGTGCGTGATTTCCAAGCAATTATCGGTGATGAAATTAAAGTTCAATCACAAGACAGATTTAACAAATATCCTGATTATATTGTTGCTTGTGTTGGCGGTGGCTCAAATGCAATGGGAGCATTCAGTGCATTCCTTAATGATGGTAGTGTGAAATTGATTGGTGTTGAACCAGCAGGACATGGTTTAGATACTGATCAACATTCGGCAACATTAACTTTAGGTAAACCAAGTCAACTTCATGGTATGGCGTGTTATGTGCTGGAAGATGAAAATGGCGAGCCATTACCTGTGCATTCAATTGCTTCTGGATTAGATTATCCTGGTGTGGGGCCTCAACACAGTTTCTTAAAAGATATTGGTCGTGTTGAGTACTCAACAGCAACTGATGAAGAATGTCTGAATGCATTCATGACTCTATCTCGAGTTGAAGGGATTGTGCCTGCATTAGAAAGTTCACATGCTGTTGCTTGGGCGATACGCGAAGCTCCACAATTGTCCAAAGATACCATTGTGGTGGTGAATTTATCAGGTCGAGGTGATAAAGACTCGGACTATGTGGCAGAAAAATTAGGTTTAAATTAACACATAAAAAAACCAGCTTAGGCTGGTTTTTTTAATTACATTTCTGGTGGTTCTTCATTCAAAGGCGTAAGAATATTTTCAAAGGAGGAAATTTCAATAGGAATGAGCGGCGTTTCGATTGAAAAATCTTGAACAAGTGTTTCAGTCGCTTGTTGAGCTTGTTGAGCTTGTTGAGCTTGTTGAGCTTGTTGAGCTTGTTGAGCTTGAACCATGGTTTTCATAATTTCATCAGCTGGTGCACTTAGTTCGTGTGCTTTTTTGCTGTCATATTTGGTGGCAAGTTCTTTTAAAATTGCGTAAGACAAATAACTCGTAAATGCTGGATTCTCAGATTTAGCCTTGGATGGAAGTAGAGAAACGCAAGCGGCATGAAATAAACCATGTTGTACGTATGTTGCATTGTATGCAGGATCTTTAGCTTTATCAGGATCACCTAAATAACCAATTTTGAAGCCAATTTCAGATGCAGCACAGGCATTGGTCACTTCAGAAGAGGGATTGCGATAGTCAGCATTTTTTTTGAAATATAGCACTTCTGCGATCGACATCATTTCATCTTGAATTTCTTTGAGTCGGCCATCTAAGTTTGGGACTGCAAAATAATTTTTTAACTTAAATAGTGTTACAGTGCCTTCGAGCCATTTTTGGGGTTGTTCTGTATAATTCAAATTTGTATAACAGGCAGAAGTTTGCAGGGCGGCTTCAACAAATTCTTTGTTTTTTCTTGGATTTTTCATATCTTGATCAGCCCCTAAATATCCCATTTTGTAGGCTTTTTCATAGGTATTACATGCAGGCGTGATAAGTGTCTTTTTTTGATATGTTTTTGCTTTTTTTAGCAGCTCTATTTGATTCTTTATCGTTGGTTCAAGTTCAGATGCATAAGTGGAAGCAGTTACAAATAAAGCGGTGTAACACAATAACTTTTTATACATCATCAGTCCTTAGGCAAAAAAATTCCATAATGTAATGACTTTACTGATGCTGTTTAAATAGTTCAATGACTCAATAAAAGAAAATCATTGTAAAAGATGACCAATTTCAATCTATTGTTCAAAATTGAGATCATGATGGAATTATCAAAAAAGCCCCCGAGATGGGAGCTTAGCTTTATCCTGAAATATACTGTTGAAGTTGTTCGATCAACACTTTTTGGTCTTCCATCGCGGCTTTAACTAAGTCACCAATAGATACAATTCCGACGAGTCTATCGTCTTCTAATACTGGCAGATGGCGAATATGACGTTCTGTCATTAAATCTAAACACTCATCTACGGTGTTGGTTTTACTTACAGATAAAACCGTACCAGTCATAATTTCTGAGACTGTAGTTAAGTCAGATGTACGTTGCATAAGTGCAATTTTACGCGTGTAATCCCGTTCAGATAAAATTCCAACAAGTCTTTCATCCTGTACGACAACAACGGCACCAATACCTTTTGTTGCCATTAATGTGATTGCTTCTAAAACCGTAGCATCAGGTGTGATGGTAGAGATTTCTGAATTGTTTTTATTTTGTAGAACTTGAGCTACTGTTGTCATAAAGTTTCCTCTTATTGGTTATTCGTCCATGTATAAGTTAATAACTGAAATCTTAAATCTTTACAATTGTTTTAGTAGAATTTTCTGCTAAATAGATGGGCTCAAATGATTTTGAAAAAATAGCATCTGCATGTGTGGAATAGTGAGCTTAAAGTGGCGATCTCGATGATTGCAGAGTGCAGGTGTGACTTTTAGTCGCGTTAGGGTTGGGAGTAATGAATTTTTAAAATCATCAGGCGTTATTTTTCGAGGCTGATAGTGCGGCCAGTGAATTTTTGCATAATGTAAAGCCTGCACTGAATTGAGCCAGAAGGGGAATATGTATTCTTGATTGATTGATCGGATGGCCCAACCTTGATGTTCTGGATTGTACAGTCCCCACAGTACTCCACAATACATCATGGTTTTAAGGATATTAACTTTGAGTAAAAAATGCTTTGAATTTGGTTGCAACTGTACAAAGGTGTTCATGATCGTTCAATGATTCAATACCAATGATGATAAGTTCAGTCTAATGTTTTTTTCTTAAAGTTTAGTTGCATTAATTTAAAGTTTGGTAAGCAAATATGTAATGAAAAAGCTAAAAAAACGCCACGAATGTGACGTTTATTTATGCTTGCATTGTGGCCATGTTTTGCCAATACTGTGCTTTCAAAGAATCACGTTCTACACGGAAACCTTGAAGATAGAGTTCAGCTAGAAACATCGCTGCTTTACCGTGACCCGCACGTGCTGCATTCTCAAGTTCTGAAACTGCGTCTGTAAAATTCATTTCAAATTGAATGGTATTTACAGCATTCGAATACATATGTTCGAGGTCTTGTTGAGAGAATTGTTTAATCATATAAAACTCCTTATTCTAATTATGATTAGTACTACAGTTATAAAGACCTAAATTAGGTCAAAATGGAATATAACAAAGTAATATTAAACTAATATTACAATTTGCGTTAATTGTCAAATAAATTTTCAAGATAAATCTTTTAAAAAATACTTACAGGATTAAACTTTTATCATTTTATATTGGGTTTATGATAAAACTGTAAATAACTATAAAGGAGAATGACTTATGACTAATACCATTGATGGTTTCACATTTGGCAATCCACCAGAGCCATCCGATATTATTGCGCTTGCACATCATCATAAAAAACAACTTGATGAAGCAATTTTTCATCAAGAAATCCATTTAGGTCACTACTGTTTAGAGCAGCGTAAACGTGTGCATGATTATACGCAGACGCTTGATCCTGCAGCAAAAGCTGAATTTTATCGCTACTATGACGGCGAATTAAAACGTATCGCCGTCATTGACGAAGAACACCCTGATGATGCTGAAGGTGGTTTAAGTGTTTTCACTATTTTTATCGTACTCGCGGTGATCGCTGCTATCTTATATTTTGGTGTTGTGCAGAATGTTGTCTCTTAAAGGTGAATAAGCGCCATTTTTTGCATAATGGTTCTTGTTTAAATCAACGTTAACACTATATTTTTAAAGCATCTCGGATTACACTTAAGCTAATCCGAGGTTGTACATGCTCCATTTAAAAAAAATTTCGTCTGATCTTTTCTCACAATTAAATATTGAGCAGATTCAAAATGCTTTCATCATAGGCATTGTACTTTTTATTCTTATTGTCTCTAGTATTGCACTGAATCGTCCAATTAATTCAGCTCACTTTGAACAAGTTCAAGCGCTCGCGGCTCAAAATCGTTTAGAGCGAACGCATGAAATGGCAACTTTGTTACTTGCAAAACCTAAGATTAAAAATATTGAATTTTATCGTTTGCTGAATGCTTATCATATCGAGAATGCTCATATAAAAATTTATCCAGCGATTGAAAAGTTGGATTAGTTTTCAATCTTATTCAGCTTGAGCCCAAGATTTTGATTCAGTATTTCTTCGATCTCCTTGGCAGTGACACGGTCAGAGACAGCAATAACAGTCATTTGATCGGGGTGTAAATGTTTTTGTATTGCATTTTGAATATCTTGGCGAGTTAATTTTCGAATCTGCTCCTGATACTCATTTAGATAATTGGAATTAAGTCCGTAAAATCCAATTGATGCGATTTGGGCATTAATATTTGCATTGCTATTTAAAGTCATTGGAAAAGACCGAAGAATACTTTCTTTATTTTCTTTAAGTAAAGAGTCAGTAATCGGCTGTTTTTTGAAGTCAATGAATACTTGATGTGCGAGCTTTAAGCTTTCAAGCAATTGGTCTTGTTGTGTCGCATATCCAAAACTAAAAACGCCAGGTACTTGTGGTGTAGTCAGCGTACTCGATGCACTATAAGTGAGTCCTCGTTTAACTCGTAACTCTTTTGATAAGATTGAATTAAAACTCCCACCACCAAACATTCTGTTGGCAACTTCCAAAGCGGCACGATCTGGATGTGCTCGTTCTAAAGATAAATGACCCAATAATGCATGTGCTTGTAGACTTTCGCGTTTTAGTACTGAAATTTTAAAACCTGATTCACTTACGGGAGTTGGAAGGTCAGGCTGCCTTTGCCCTTGCGGTAAATTGATACTAATCAGTTCCGAGATCTGTTGAGCTTGATCTTGAGTGAGTTGTCCTGTGATTGCTATATTGGAATTTTGAGCGACAAGCAATCGATCCCTAAATTCTTTGAGTAATTCAGGCGTAATTTTTTTTAAACTACCGACTGTCCCAGCTGTTGGTTGAGCATATGGATGATCCCCATACAGCATACGGTACAGTTGTATTGACATTAGTCTGGATGGATTCTCTTGAAGTTGTTTTTGCCCAATTTGAGTATTACTGAGCGCGAGATTAATGCCTGATTGTTTAAAGGTGGCATGCTTGATTAAATGCAGTAGTAAGTTCAGTGCAGGGTCAAATTTTTCAGGATCATTTAACACTCTTAGTCGAACAACAAACATATCACGATAGGCGTTGAAAGAATATTTGGCGCCTAATCCCTCAAATGTGGTGGTAATCTGTTTGGCACTGAGCTGATCTGTTCCTTCAAGCATAAGGCGAGCTGCCATATTGGATATACCGTAAAGTCCTTGACCAATGACTTCATCTCGTGCAGATCCAGCATTAAATGTAATTTGAATGTCGACCATTGGCAGATCATTCGTTTCGACAAATAAGGTTCGTACATTTAAAGAGTTTTTAAGTTCTTGAACAAAAGGCGCTTTATAATTTTGGGAAGATTTTGTGATCTCTTTTAAGCTTAACAAGTTTTTAATCGAGCTTAGACCACTGGGATCTTCTTCGATGATCTGTTCAATTGGTTCCGCTTCTATAAGTTCCTCCGCATGCGACAGTGAACTCAAAATGGCACTAAACAACACACTCGTTAAAAATAGAGAAGACAAATAATTCATAAAACACCTAGTTATTGTTTTTCTGTTCAGGATAAAGATGTAAAACGCTCAAATTGTCACGATTAAAATAAATATTGGCAATGCGTTGTAAATCATAAGGTGTGACTTTATCGAAGTAATCAGGGAGTTGATCAATCATGCGATAGTCTAGATCATTGATGCTGAGCAAACCAATGAGTCGAGCTTGCCCAATAACATCATCTTGGCTAAACACTAAATTGGAAATGAAATTCGCCTTGACCCGATTGAGTTCTTTTTCATTGACCAATTCTGATTTGAATAAATCTAGTTCCTGCTGTATGCGTTTTTGCGCTTGCTCAAGACTAATACCTTCAGCTGGTATGGCAGAGATTAAAAATAGGCTATCCCCACGATTATATGGATCATAACTCACATTAATTGAAGTCAGAATTCGCTTATCTCGGATCAGTCTCTCTTGTAGACGTGCTGAAATTCCGCCGTCCAATAGATTTTGAATAATGGTTAAAGCGTAGGCGTCTTGAGGGTTTTTTGCTGTTTTAATGGAATTGACATTCCAAGCCATAAACAAGTTGGGAACATGTACAGCCTGATATTGCTGCATGAAGCGATATCCAATTCTTGAAAATTCAAGCACATCATTTCGCTCAGGAACTGATTTTTTGGGAATCTTATTAAAATATTTTTTGACATCTCGAATGGTTTGTTCAGGATCTACATCCCCAATAATGACCAATGTTGCATTATTCGGCGCGTACCAAGTTTCGTACCATTGCTTTAAATCATTCAATTGAATGTTATTCAGATTTTTCATTAAGCCAATCACTGGTTGGCGATAGTGACTGGTCGGGTATGCTATCCATTTAAATCTTTCAAAAGCAAGGTTTCGAGGATTGTCCTCTGTTCGTTGCCGTCGTTCAGCCATTACAACTTTAATTTCGGGTTCGAAATCTTCTTGGCGCAGAACTAAATTTTGCATTCGATCTGCTTCTAACTCTAATGCCAGTGGAAGATATTTTTTAGGATAGAATTGATAGTAATTGGTGTAATTTGTGGATGTGAATGCATTGACACTACCACCATAAATTCGACTAAGGCGTGTAAATTCATCATTCGGTACTTTTTTAGTGCCTTTGAACATCATATGTTCTAGAACGTGTGAAATACCGAGTAAATTCCCTGACTCGTCACTACTGCCGACGGCATACCAAATTTGGCTAATTACTACAGGTGCGCGGTGATCTTCTCTAATAATGACTCTTAAACCATTATCCAGTGTTGTTTCGACGGTGTTTCGAGAGAGTTGAGCAGTTTGCTGATTTGCAAATGTCATCATCGGTGCTGATGTAATCGCAGCAATGATGATTGTTTGTTTGAAAATGAGTTGCAGAGAGAATTTGAGCCGGCTGAGAGACACAATTAATCCGAATAATGACTTTAAAATTATTCTTGATGATGTCGTATATTTATTCAAGATTGAACTGTTGCAATTTGGTTGATCGTTTTAAAAGTAATTGCAGATCGTGAATTTAAAGCAATCTATGCTAAACTCCATTCTTTTAATCGCAATGCTTTTCAAGGAATCGGCATGCAAGAACAGCAAAATAAATTCTTGATTGATGCGGATATTGGTGATGACGATGTCACCTTACCGAGCCTCCCGGCCGTTAATGTGCCTATTATCGAAAACAATGAAGTAGAAAAGCTGGAAACGGTGCCGGCCGTTGAAGAAACAAAACCGAAAGGTGGTTTCTTCAGTCGTATGAAAGAAGGCTTATCAAAATCTCGTAAAAATTTAGCTGATGGAATGATGAATATTCTAGTCGGTGGTAAAGAGATTGATGATGAGCTGCTCGAAGAAGTTGAAGAGCAATTATTGGTCGCAGATATTGGGGTAGAGGCGACGAAAACAATTATTGCCAATTTGACTGAAAGAACTGCGCGTGGCGATTTGATCTACTCTCATTCTCTCTATAAAGCTCTTCAAGAAGAATTAGTTGCTTTATTAGCACCACGTGTCAAACCGTTACATATCGATCCGAATAAAAATCCCTATGTGATTTTGGTTGTAGGTGTAAATGGTGTAGGTAAGACAACCACGATTGGTAAACTCGCAAAACGATTGCAAGGCGAAGGTAAAAAAGTCATGCTCGCGGCAGGCGATACTTTCCGTGCTGCGGCGACTGAACAGCTACAAATTTGGGGTGAACGTAACGATATTCATGTCGTTGCACAAGGTCATGGTGCAGACAGTGCTTCTGTAATTTTTGATGCTTTTGAAAGTGCACGAGCGAAAGGGATCGATGTATTGATTGCAGATACCGCAGGGCGTTTGCATAACAAAGGTCACTTGATGGAAGAGCTCAAAAAAGTAAAACGCGTTATGCAAAAAATTGATGCGACTGCACCGCACGAAGTGATGCTTGTTGTGGATGCTGGCACAGGACAGAACGCGATTAACCAAGTTGAAATGTTTGATGAAGCTGTAGGTTTAACGGGTCTTACTATTACTAAATTGGATGGTACGGCAAAGGGTGGTGTGCTATTTAATATTGCGAGCCGTACACATGTGCCAATCCGATTTATTGGTGTAGGTGAAAAGATTGATGATTTGAGACCGTTCTCAGCAAAATCATTTGTCGCTGCATTATTCGATAACGAAAAATAATTATTCTTGGGTTAATTTAAAAAGCTCCTTATACGGAGCTTTTTTTATAAATACTTAAAATTCATAAAGTTATTCAAATATGAGAAAGCCGAATTTTTTGACTCAATACATTAAATATGCAATTTGTTCCAAAAATAGAACACTTTGTTATAAAGATAAGGCTGAAAAGGTTTCGTAATATGAATAAGATAGCATCATCGTTAGCACACAATGAATGTTAAAAATAAGGAATAAGTTATGTCTTTTCTAAATCAAATTAAAAATCGCCGTACCATCTATTCAATTGGTAAGAATGTTTCTTTAGACAATACTCAGATTGGAGAAACCATTAAAGAAGCGGTACGTCAAAGTCCATCGTCATTTAACTCACAGACATCACGTGTTGTAACACTTTTTGGTGAGTCACATGACAAATTTTGGAATATCGTTTTAGAAACTTTACGTAAAATTGTTCCTGCAGAAGCATTTGAGGGAACTCAAAATAAGATCAATAGCTTTAAAGCGGGTCATGCAACTGTATTGTTTTATGAAGATCAAGATACGGTGAAAGGTTTACAAGAGCAATTCCCACTTTATGCTGAGAATTTCCCAATCTGGTCTGAACATTCAACAGCTATTGCTCAATTTGCGGTTTGGACTGCATTGTCAGAAAAAAATATTGGAGCATCATTACAACATTACAATCCAATTGTGGATGAAGAAGTGTCTTCAACATTTGAAATTCCAGCTTCTTGGAAACTTCGTGCTCAGCTTGTGCTCGGTTCAATCGAAGCGCCCGCTGGAGATAAAACGTTTATTGATGACGAGATTCGTTTTAAAACTTTTAATTAATCCAAATCATATAAAGGCACTTCGGTGCCTTTTTTTATGACGAGTTCTGTCATTAAATTGTCATCGCTTGGTAGCATAGTAGTCATATCTAACAATCTAATATTGAGTTATTTATGAAATTAAAAATTGCGTCTGCATTGATATTTACGGGTTTGAGCAGTCAAATTTTTGCAGGGGCGACCTTGGTGGTTCCAGAGGAACTGGTCGTAATTTCAGTGAATAATCAAGAGGTTAAATCAGGACTATTTAAATCAAAAAAACAATACCAAATTGATGTGAATCAACCTTTGGTGAATGTTCGATATAATCAATACTTTGAACTACCTTTAAATAATCATGAGATCGTAAAGTCGGATATTCTTACTTTGAAATTGCCAACCCTAGAGGATAATAAGTCATACAAATTGGATTTAATTCATCCACCACGAGATTTGGACCAAGCAAAAACATTCGCCAAAAATCCTCAATTGGCAATTTATAATCAAAATAATCAACTCATTTCAAATAATCTGATTGTTCAAATGACCTCGCAAAGTTTGCTAGGCGGTACGATCAATCAGATATTGCATAATGAGCCACAAGCTAGCCCAATGATCAAGTCAAGTTCACCATCAATAAATAATCAAACAGTGGAACAAGCTGACATTAAAAATACAAATTCAAATACTCATGATGGTCAGACGTTGATTGAAGTATGGAAAAATTCTTCAAAGCAGGAACGTCAAAAATTTATGACTTGGCTTGCAACGCAATAAAACATTTAATATTACAAAATGTGGCCATCTGAATGTATGCTTAAGCAAAAAAATTAGAGCTTAAAATTGAAAGATTTAGTATTTCAAATTGCTTCACCTCATGATCATGCTGAATTATTTAAGTTAATTAATTCAGCATATCGTGATCAACATGTTGGATCATGGACCAATGAAGCAATGTTAGTTGAGGGTTTACGCATTACTGAAGAAGCTTTACTCAATCTGATTTTAGGATCACAGCAACTTGAATCATCTGAGATTTTATATGTTGCTCTGGATGAAAATCACTCTATTGTAGGGTGTATAGCTTTAACGGTTTCTGATTGTGCTGCTGAAATAGGGACATTTGCCGTTAATCCAGATCTGCAAAATTGTGGCTATGGAAAAAGATTACTTGAGTTTATTGAGAATCGAGTCGAATCAAACTATTCACATCTAGACTTCATAAGAATGTGGGTGCTGAGTCAACGTGTAGAATTGATTCATTACTATCAAAGATGTGGGTATGAAATAACAACAAAAACGGATAGCTATCCAGTTGATTCGGGTGTTGGGCAGCCAATTCAAGAAGTTCACTTAGTCGAAATGCTTAAACAGATATAAAAAAGCCCTCATAGAGGGCTTTTTTATAAATTAAGTGAACAGCCAAGTATAATAACCATAAATCATCAATGGCCATGCTACAAATGGACTAAATAAATACTTCCATATCCAATAACGTGGTATAAACCCTACGCCATGGATAAATCCACCAGATATTCCAATCATAATCAGCATCATGGCACGATGACTGTAATTACCACTTGCATCCAACATCAGACTTGGGTGGATGAGTAATATGGTAGCGAGAGGCAATGCCATCAGAAATGAAATGATCATTGCAAATGAGTATTTACGTTTTTCAGAATTTGACATCGCAAGCTCACTCATCTCATTCACCATCTAAGTCTTGATGTTGTTCCATGTAAATGGCGGCAAGTACACTCGCGAAACATGCCATTAACACACCTAGTATCCATGCGAAGTACCACATAATTTTCTCCTAACAGTGATTCGGTTTTAATACAGACTATGCGTGTGGTCTTGAATATGTTTCTTGGTAATCACACCCCACATTTTGTAGTAACACCAAGTGGTGTATGCCAAGATCAGTGGAACAAAAATACATGCAGCAACAGTCATTACTGAAAGCGTCATTTGGCTAGATACTGCATCCCACATCGTCAAGCTAATGTTTGGATGAATACTAGATGGCATCAGGAATGGGAATAGGGCAAAACCAGCAGTGAGAATTGTGCCAATCACAGCGAACGATGTACCCACAAAGCTAAGTCCCGCTTTATTTTTAGACGATGCTAAAAACACAATTATTCCTCCGATAATTGCCATCACCGGTGCCAATATTGTGATTGGATAAATAGAATAATTGTTCATCCAGCCATGATTGGCATTAGTGAGTACTTCTTTAGCAAGTGGATTAGCTACACCATTCGTATCATAAGGTGTTACAAGCGTGTAGCCTTCGATATTGCCGAAATACAACCATGCACCAGCACCGAGAAAACAGATGAGAAAAAGAATACTCATATATCGTGTAGCTTGAGCAGATCGTGTTCTTAATGCACCTTCAGTGCGTAGCATTAACCATGCACCACCATGCGCAGCAAGCATCGTCAAACTGACCAATCCACAGACCAAGGCAAATGGATTTAAAAGTGCAAAGAAGCTTCCTGTGTAAGTTGAACGAACAGTTTCATCAAGTGTAAAGGGGATGCCAAGGAACATATTGCCAAATGCAACACCAAAAACGAGTGCTGGTACTGCGCCGCCAATACATAAGCCCCAATCCCAAGCATTACGCCATTTAGTATTTTCGAGCTTAGAGCGATAGTCAAAACCAACAGGTCTAAGGAATAAAGCAAATAATACGAGTAACAGCGCCCAGTACATACCCGAGAAAGCTGTTGCATATACCATTGGCCAAGCTGCGAAAAGTGCACCACCCGCCGTAATAAACCAAACTTGGTTTCCATCCCAATGTGGTGCAATCGTGTTGATAGCAGCACGACGCTCTTCATCATCTTTACCGACGAACGGCATCAGTGCCATAGAGCCCATATCAAATCCATCAGTCAAAGCAAACCCAATAAGGAGGACGCCGACCAATACCCACCAAATGATTTTGAGAAGTTCATATTCAATCATGTTAAATCTCCTCAGTTGACTTATTGGCTGCTGCTAGTTTTTCGAAATGATACTTTCCAGTATGTAAAGAGCTTGGTCCTAGTCTTGAGAATTTGATCATTAAATACATTTCTATGATGAGCAGCACTGTATAGAAAGCAGCGAGTGCTAAAATTGAACCCCATACATCCGCTGAACTAATACTTGATGCAGATAGGTGTGTTGGTAAAACTTCACCAATAGTCCATGGTTGACGACCAACTTCAGCAACGTACCAACCTGTTTGAGCTGCAATCCATGGAAGTGGAAGGGCGATCAGTGCAAACTTGAGCAACCAAGTTTTATTTTCAGCATTACGTTTCATGACAGCGTACGTTGCAAGAATGAACAACAAGAGCATCAAGAAACCTGACGCCACCATCGCTCTAAATGCCCAAAATAAACTTGGAACATGAGGGATAGTATCTAAAGCTGCAGATTTAATTTGTTGTTCAGTAGCATCAACCACAGTTGGTGTGTATTTCTTCAACAATAGACCATAACCCAAATCTTTTTGAGTCTCGTCAAATGCAGCTTTGAGTTCTGGTGATTGATCTCCAGCACGAAGTTGTTCAAGCTGTGCATAAGCGACCATACCATTACGGATACGTTGCTCATGTTGTGCGATTAAATCTTTGATCCCTGTGACTTGTTCAGTTGTAGAGCGAGTCGCAATTAAACCCATGACATATGGAATTTTCACAGCATAGTCTGTTGTTTGCGTCTCGGGATTGGGGATACCAAATAATGTGAATGCAGCTGGTGCTGGATGTGTATCCCATTCTGCTTCAATTGCAGCGAGTTTGGTTTTCTGAACATCACCTAATTCATATCCTGATTCATCACCCAGTAAAATTACGGATAATGTCGAAGCAAGACCGAAAATAGCAGCAATGGCAAATGAACGACGGGCAAAGGCCAAATCACGTTTTTTAAGTAAGTAATAACTTGAAATTGCCAATACAAAAATTGCACCAGTCACATAACCCGCAGAAACAGTATGGACAAATTTAACTTGTGCCACTGGGTTAAATATTAGTGCGGCAAAATCTACCAGTTCCATACGCATGGTTTCATAGTTAAATGCGGCCCCGACAGGGTTTTGCATCCAACCATTTGCAACCAAGATCCAAAGTGCTGACATATTAGAGCCTAAAGCCACTAACCATGTCACACATAAATGTTGGACTTTAGAAAGACGTTCCCAGCCGAAAAAGAATAAACCAATAAAAGTAGATTCTAAAAAGAAGGCCATTAATCCTTCGATTGCTAATGGCGCTCCGAAAATGTCACCTACATAATGTGAGTAGTAAGCCCAGTTTGTACCAAACTGGAATTCCATCGTTAGTCCAGTGGTTACCCCTAAAGCAAAGTTGATCCCGAATAACTTACCCCAAAACTTGGTCATGTCTCGGTAAATCTCTTTACCTGTAATGACGTAGGTGGTCTCCATGATGGCAAGGATAAATGCCAAACCTAGAGTGAGGGGTACAAATATAAAGTGATACATTGCGGTCATTGCAAATTGAAACCGCGATAGATCGACCACGCTTTCAGAAATCATCAACGTGTCTCCTTCATTTTAAGTTCGCTGCCCGTAATTCGTTCAGCGACTTGATGGTCAAAGTTTTTGGGAATGGTAGGTGCATCAAACCAGATATTTTTAATCACGATAAGAATGATTACTTTGATAATTAGAATCAGAGTAATCTCTTTGATTAAATTTTTATTTAAACTTGAAGGTTTAATCACCATATTTAAATGCATTATTTGAATCTATTTTAATTATTATTATCTTTTTTTTATTTAAAATAAATACTTTATAGTTATAAATATTTTTAGTATAAAAAATATAATAAAAACAGTTGTTTATAATTTTATTTTAAATAAAATTAAATCCGACTAAAATGGTTATATTTAAAAATAAAATAGACTAAATTACTTGGTATTAATATTTTAATTCCAACTAAAATAATAGGATTGTTGTTTTAAAGCTTATTAAATTGGTTGGTTTTAAATCTGATTAAAATGGTTGGTTATAAAGATTTTATTAATTTTATATAATCGTTGAGTTGATTGGATTTAAATTTAATAGGCGTCAAAAATACCTTGAATGAACTATTTTCAAATCAAATGCATATAATTGAAGTGGGGTGTTAATAGCTCATTAATGCTGATCAACATTGAAAAGTTGATTTGTTTTTGCAATTTTTTTAGCAATAAAATGAGATCTTTTTGCACGGATCAGGAGGATTTGAGATTGAAATTCAAGTTCCCCAAACTCTGGTTCAACTTGTACATAATGTAATTGACCGAATTCATCGCGAACGCGTGCTTGAGCAGAGAAGCCAGGTCGTGCATTACCACTGGAAACAGTTGCTAGTCGACCAAGCAAATTTGAGTGCTCGGATTTGTACTTGGGTTTGATCACTTGATCCAAACAATGAATCATAAATACCGTAAAGAAGATTGCGATAATTAAAGCGGGTAATAAAACATAGTACCAAGCTAGAAAGGTTTTCTGGCTTGCAAATACAATGAGCTGAAGAAAATATCCAGCAAAACTAAAATTGATCAGAAAAAAAACAAGAATGAGAACTTTGGAAAATTTAACTTGAAGCAAAGGAAGGCGAATAAGCCAATAAGGTGTTAATTTTTTTATAAATTGACTAGGTCTTAAGCCAACAAAATAGCCTAAGGTTTCAGCCATGCTGAGCATTAGCAATGCAAACACGCACATATGAAATGGCATTAAATCAATTTCCATTAAAAATGCCAGCATGTCATTCACCTCATGACTTAAGATTCTAAGTAAATTCCACCATCAGAATGAACTTTAATCTCGACTTTTTCTAAAGATTCACCTTGGCATGGGCCTGAAATGCACACACCAGTTTCTACATCAAATAAAGCACCATGAGTAGAGCATTCAATGAACTCTTGATCACGATCTAAGAATTGATTTTCAAGAAACTCGAGCTCAACTTGCAAATGTGGGCATACATTTTGATACGCATAGAAGCAACCATCTCGTTGCGTAATGAAAATGTTGTCACCATTTTCAGTTTCAAAAGATCGAGATTCTCTTTCAGGAATGTCTTCAGTCATGCAAATTTTATTCATTTTATGCGACTTCTATTTGAAATTCTTTAAGAAGTTTAGCGTAATCAGCTACGTCTAAACGTGGACCAAATTGAGCAACCACTTGGCTTGAGATTAAAATAGCCAATTCAGTCGCTGTTTGTAAATCTTTACCAGCATTTAATGCATATAAAAATGCACCAGAGAAAGCATCACCAGCACCGTTCGTGTCTAAAGCAACAACTTTACGTCCTTTCACTTGAAGTTCAGTTGATTCCGTTGCTACAAGAGCGCCGTCTGCTCCAAGCGTAATAATGACGGTAGAGCTTAATTTTTTAAGTGCAGCAAGAGCATTTTGTAAGTCATCAGTTTGTGTATACATCAATGCTTCTTGTTCATTACAGAATAGAACATCTACACCATCATCTAATAATTCGTCCAAGCCTGTACGCGCGTACTGCACCATAGCAGGATCAGAGAGCGTTAACGCAATTTTAACATTATTTGCTTTCGCAATTGCACGCGCTTGCTTCACGGCAGCTCGTGCCGTATCACTCGTAGAAAGGTAACCCTCTATATATAACCATTTAGCGGTTTTTAGCGCTTCAAAATCAATTTGTTCATTACTGAGTTCAGCTGTAATACCTAAGAAAGTATGCATGGTACGTTCTGAATCAGGACTGACCAAAACCATGCAAGTCCCAGTTACGCCTTCACTGATCGAACGTTCAGAGGTTTGTATTCCTGCATCATTTAGACCTTTTAAGTACAACGCTCCAAGATCATCATTGCCAACACGGCATCCATAAAACGCTTGACCACCTAAGGCACTAAAAGCCACTGTTGAGTTAGCTGCAGATCCCCCAGAGGCTTGACCTTTATATTCTTGAGAATTTTTTAAGCTTTGAAATAAACGGGCTTGAGTTTCCCCATCTGTAAGCTGCATAGTACCTTTTTGCAAATTTTGCTCTAAAAGAAATTCATCAGATACTTTGAATTCTTGGTCAATGAGGGCATTGCCAATCGCAAAAAGGTCAACTTTAGCCATGTCTAAATTCACATCACGAAAAAAGAAAACGATTTTACACCAATGCGATTGAATTCAGTAGCGTATTGCTTGATTTTCAAGCTTTAACCCGCATTTAATCGAAATGAATTATTTAATTCCGATATAGTTCTATTGATTTAGTTTTAATCTGACTATTTTACTCGGAAAATAGTTAGAGTTTGTTGTATAAATGATGAATTGTATTGAACTATCAGTATAATGATCTTTGTTAAAATTTATGTAAATTAAGGAGCACACATGACCGTAGATGTTACTGAAACCATTCAAAACACCGTTCATCCCGCGTTTCAGTTGGTACGTCAACATCATGTAGCCGCACTCGATATATTAGTTTCAGAATACCGTCATAAAGAAACTGACGCTGTGCATTTTCATCTAGCAACTGAACATGATGAAAATGTTTTTTTAGTTGCTTTCCGTACACAACCGATGGATTCAAAAGGCGAAGCACACATTCTTGAGCATACTGCATTATGTGGTTCTGAAAAATTTCCTGTACGTGATCCATTCTTTTTAATGATCCGTCGTTCTCTAAATACGTTTATGAACGCATTTACAGCTGCCGATTGGACAGCTTATCCATTTGCGACACAGAATAAAAAAGATTTCCAAAACTTACTTTCCGTCTATTTGGATGCAGCATTTGCAGCCAATTTAAACCCTTTGGATTTCGCTCAAGAAGGTATCCGAATTGAGTTGGAAAATGGTGAGCCTGTTTACAAGGGTGTGGTTTTTAATGAAATGAAAGGTGCAATGAGTTCGCCTTCAGATCAGTTATATCACCAACTTGCTCATCATTTATTCCCTAAAACGACTTACCACTATAATTCAGGTGGTGATCCTAAGGATATTCCTGATTTAACTTACGAAGAGTTAGTCAGTTTCTATAAGTCACATTATCATCCAAGTAACGCTATTTTCATGACTTTTGGTAATCAATCTGCCTATGAGTTACAAGAGCAGTTTGAAACTTTAGCGTTATCTAAGTTTAAGAAAGGTCAAACCTTATATTCGACACCAGAAGAGCGTCTAGAAGCACCTATTGAGGTGACAGAGACTTACGCGGTAGATGCTGAAGATTTGAAAGATAAAACCTACCATGTACTGGCATGGTTACTTCCTGAATCTAGTGATATTCAACTTCGTTTAGGCTTACGTTTGGCTGAAGGGATCTTATTGGAAGATTCTGCTTCACCATTACGTCACTATTTAGAAACGTGTGGTTATGCTCAATCTACAGGACCAATTTTAGGTCTTGATGATTCTAACTATGAAATGACTTTCTACTGTGGTATTCAAGGTTCAAATCCTGAACATGCAGAAACATTCAAAAACGGTGTGTTGAATGTGCTGAACGAGGTTGCCTCGAAGCCTGTAGATCAGTCATTGGTTGATGCGATTTTGCATCAAATTGAATTACACCAACGAGAAATTGGTGGAGATGGCACGCCTTATGGTCTAAGCCTCATCCTCAATGGTTTAAGCAGTGCAATTCATCATAATGATCCAATACATGTTTGGGACGTAGATTCGACCATTGAGCAAGTGAAAGAGCAGTTGAAAGACCCGATGTGGTTGCCTAATCTGATCAAGACCCATTTGATTGATAATCCGCATCGTGTACAGATGACGCTTGTACCAGATGCGAATAAGTCGAAATTAGAGGCTGAAGCAGAAAAACAGCGTTTAGCTGATATAGGCGCACGCTTAACAGATGATGAAAAAGCGGAAATTGTACGCCAGACTGAGGCATTAAATGAAAGACAGGCGACTCCGGATAACTTAGATTTATTGCCGAAAGTTGGTTTAGACGATATTCCTGCCGAACTTCCAGTCGTTCAAGGTCAATTGAGAGAAATCATTTCTAATAACTTAGATACACCCTTGAACTTATACCATGCTGGTACTAACGGAATTTATTATCAACAAGTGATTATTCAAATTCCTGATCAAGTCGTGAAATCACCTTACTTTAACTTACTCTCCGTGCTCATGGGGGAGGTTGGTGCAGGTCAATATAATTATTTAGAATTACAGCAATTACAAACAGCGGTAAGTGGTGGCCTTGGTATGGGGGCATCTCTACGTAGTAAAGTTGATGATAAAGGTAAAATTAGCGCATTTTTAACGCTGACAACCAAATCGCTTGCCCACAAACTAGATACGATTCAATTGTTAAAACTGGCATTTGAGAAACTGCGTTTTGATGAAAAGGACCGTATTATTGAACTTTTACAACAGCGTAAGACGCGTTGGGCATCCCGTTTGTCTGGCTCTGGACATAGCTATGCCATGCAGATTGCTTCTCGTAATATGAGTGCATTGGCATTGCGTGATTATAATAATACCGGCTTAGGTGCGCTTAATTGGCTGAGCGAGCTTGTTCAAAGCATTGAAACAGATGAACAAGCATATGCGAACCTCATTCAAGAGTTGCAAAATATTCACCGTTTGTTGTTACTCGCGCCTAAACAGTTCCTACTGGTCTGTGAAGAGCAACAGTCTGAACGTTTAATTGAAGAAATTCAAAATGTTTGGGATAAACTTGAAGTGAAGCGTGAGCCAGTGCGTCTTGCTGAAGTTAATTTTGAACAAACGCAAAATGACGAAGCATGGCTGATTCAATCCAATGTCCAATTCTGTGCTTCTGCTTATCCAGCAGTTGAAGTTTCTCATCCGGATGCAGCACCGTTAATGGTGCTTGCGGGTTATCTACGTAATGGTTTCCTACATAGTGCAATCCGTGAAAAAGGAGGCGCTTATGGTGGTGGTGCAAGCTATGATGGCAATGCTTGTGCATTTAGATTCTATAGTTATCGTGATCCACGTTTAGCAGAAACTTTCCAAGATTTTGAAGCAAGTATTGATTGGTTATTGAATACTGAACAAAAACCACACCAACTTGAAGAGGCGATTCTTGGTCTTGTATCGAGCATGGATAAGCCTGGTTCTCCAGCAGGTGAAGCAATTACTGCATGTTATGCATTATTGCATGGACGTACGCCTCAATTCAGAAAAACTTTACGAGAGCGTTTGCTCAATGTAACGTTAGATGATCTAAAACGTGTAGCAGAAACGTATTTAGTGAATCAAAAACCAACGAAGGCTGTTGTAGCACCAATGGCTAAAAAAGAGCAACTTGCAGAACTTGGATTTGCAATAAAACAAGTGAATTAAAATTATAAATGGGGCTTTGCCAATGCGAAATAGAATAAAACGTTCACCAATATGGTTGGGTGTGTCGTCGTTCATGTGTTTGCCTATACAGACTGTTTGGGCAACAGATGTGGTACCAGCGAATCCAGCGTCACCACAAGCGTGCGTTGCACTTGATTCAAATGCAGAGCGTTTAGCCTGCTATGATGCATTGTTCAAAGCCCCTGAACTTGAGCAACCTGCGTATGTTTCTGAGCGTCAGGCTGCGCGTGAAATACCAGCACCGCAGGTTGAACCACAGGATTTAAAGTCTAAAATCGAACAAAAAGTTGAAAACTTGTTTTCAGTGGAAGGTCCTGTAATTACACCAAATTCATCGTTGCTTGATAAACGATGGGAATTGGCTGAAGACAGTAAATTAGGTACATGGAATATACGTGCACATCAACCTGTATATTTACTTCCTGCATTTTGGACGTCTGATAAGAACGAATTTCCATCGAGCCCAAACCCTCAAAACACCGTAGAAGATGATCAAAACCTTAAGTCTTTAGAGTCTAAGTTTCAAATTTCACTGAAAACCAAAGCTGTTGAAAACTTAATCGGGAATAATGGCGATATTTGGTTAGGTTATACCCAGTCATCTCGTTGGCAGGTTTACAACTCTGAAGAATCACGACCATTTCGTGAAACGAATTATGAACCTGAAGCAAGTATTGTGTTTCGAACCAACTATGAATTTTTAGGTTTAAATGGTCGCTTACTCGGTTTAACGCTAAATCATCAATCAAATGGACGTTCGGATCCTTTATCACGTAGTTGGAACCGTGTGATGCTGAGCTTAGGATTTGAGCGTGATAATTTCGCTATGATGATTCGACCTTGGTATCGAATCGAAGAAGATTTCAATGATGATAACAATCCTGACATTAAAAACTATATTGGTCGTGGTGATTTAACGACTTTTTACCGTTGGAATGATCATGATTTTAGTTTGATGTTAAGACATTCACTTAAGGGTGGGGATGATTCTCGAGGAGCTGTTCAATTTGATTGGGCATTTCCAATCAGTGGCAAACTTAGAGGTCATTTTCAATTATTCGATGGGTATGGTGAGAGTTTGATTGATTATAATCATCGTGCTACCTATGCGGGTATTGGCGTCTCTTTAATGAATGCTTTCTAAATAAAAAAACCACGCTTAGGCGTGGTTTTTTTAGCGATCTTATTGCGATTGAATTAGGGGAACTCCAGTCACTTTCTGTATTTCATCAAAGTTGACGTCATGAGCCAGTTCTATCAGTTTTACCCCTTGAGGCGTGATATCCAAAACCCCTAGATCTGTAATCACGCGATGAACGACTGCTTTACCTGTAAGGGGCAGTGAACATTGCGGAACAATTTTTGGGGTGCCATCTTTGGCACAATGTTCCATTAGCACGACGACTTTTTGTACGCCAGCCACCAAATCCATTGCTCCTCCCATACCTTTGACTTTTTTCCCTGGAATCATCCAATTCGCAAGATCACCTTGCTCAGAGACTTCCATAGCGCCAAGTATAGCTATATTCACGTGCCCACCACGGATCATGGCAAATGAATCAGCACTGGAAAAGAATGCAGCGCCTGCTCGCGCCGTAACAGTTTGCTTACCCGCATTAATCAGGTCAGCATCTACGGTTTCTTTTGTTGGAAATTCGCCAATTCCCAGCAAACCATTTTCAGATTGGAGCCAAACATTGATATTTTCAGGAATATAGTTCGCAACCAATGTTGGCAATCCAATCCCTAAATTGACATAAAATCCATCTTCGAGTTCCAAGGCAGCTCGTTGTGCCATTTCATTACGCGTCCATGCCATAACTTATGCCTCCGCCTTTAAGGTCATTTGTTCGATTCTTTTTTCTGGTGTGGTGTTAAGAACGATACGATTTACATAAATGCCGGGCAAATGTATCGAATCGGGATCGAGCTCACCGATCTCTACAATTTCCTCAACTTCAGCGACTGTGATTTTCCCAGCCATCGCACAAACGGGATTAAAATTTTGAGCTGTTTTCCTAAAGATTAGGTTACCTGCCTTATCTGCTTTATACGCTTTGACCAAAGCGACATCTGCAGTTAAAGAGGGTTCTAAAATATATTCTTTACCATTGAACTCACGTACTTCTTTACCTTCTGCAATCAACGTACCTACGCCTGTTTGGGTAAAAAATGCAGGAATCCCAGCTCCACCAGCACGGAGTTTTTCAGCCAAAGTGCCTTGAGGGGTTAGCTCGACTTCAAGTTCACCATTTAAGTATTGTCGCTCAAATTCTTTATTTTCTCCGACATAGGAAGAGATCATTTTTTTAATTTGTTTTGTTTCGAGTAGTAATCCCAAACCAAAACCATCTACACCTGCATTGTTTGAAATACAAGTCAGCTCTTTAGCTCCTGTTTGTTTCAGGGCAGCAATCAAAGCCTCAGGAATACCACATAAGCCAAAACCACCAACAGCTAAGGTTTGACCATCTTGAATGATATCGTTCAGTGCACTTTCAGCACTTTCATACACTTTGTTCGTCATTGAACACCTCATTGTATTTTTATTTTGTTCATCCTGAATCAGCTTCTGATCTTCATTATTTCATAATGCTGATACGTACTAAGCACATTTTTTTTGCCAATACGCATTGGCATAGTTAGATGGATTGTTTCGTTGCAAAACTTGACTAATGTTACGACTCGCAAGCATCAGGGCATCTAGGTCAATGCCAGTCTCATAGCCCATATTGGACAAGAGATAAAATAAGTCTTCAGTGGATACATTACCCGAAGCACCTTTGGCATAAGGACAACCGCCAAGTCCTGCAATCGATGAGTCAAATATGCGGATGCCTTGTGTCAGTGATTGATAGATATTGGCAATTGCCATGCCGTAGGTATTGTGAAAATGACCTGCTAAAAGTTGTGTTTCAATTCGTTCCAAACATGCATTCCAAACTTTGGCAACTCGATCAGGTGTAGCTGTGCCGATGGTTTCACCCAAGGATACTTCGTAGCAACCTAGATCGATTAACTTTGCACTGACTTCAGCAACCTTAGATGGATCAATTGGACCTTCATAAGGGCAGTCGACGATACATGAAACATATCCACGTACTTTAATATCATGTTGTTGAGCAAGCTGTAATACATCAGCAAACTTCTCAAAACTTTCCTCAATTGAACAATTTATATTCTTTTGAGTGAAGCTTTCAGAAGCAGCGGTGAAAACCGCAACTTCTTTACAGCCTACAGCTAAAGCTGACTCGAATCCCTTAAGGTTTGGTGTCAGTAAGCTGAACTGGATATCTTCATCATGTGGTAGGCTAGCATAGAGTTGATCACTTTCTGCCATTTGAGGTACCCACTTTGCAGATACACAAGAACCGACTTCGATATTCTTCAAGCCAGTTTTCATCAAATCAAGAATAAGATTGCGTCTGTCTTCGAATGTTAAAGGTATTTTTTCATTCTGAAGACCGTCACGAGGTCCAACTTCAACGATTTTCACAAAATTATCGTGATTTGGTGTGGTTTGATTGGTTGTTTTCATCATGCCGCATTCTCCTCAGCAGCTTGAAACTCAACCAGCTCATCACCAGCTTTCACTTGATCACCTTGTTGGAAATAAGCTGCGACTACGACACCATCAAATGGTGCACGTATAGCGTATTCCATTTTCATTGCTTCTAACGTTAATAACACTTCATCTTTTTTTACACGTTGATTTGCTGAAACAAATACTTGTGTCACTGCACCCGGCATTGGTGCTTTTAGATTTGAGTCAGATGAGGCTTGATCATCTGTATTAAAATTAGGTTTGATGAGTTCAAATTTAAAAGTCTGCCCATTTTTAAAGAGGGTGACCGCATCATTGGTTTTTTTGAAACTGATTTTCTCTTGACCAAAAGAGGTATAGATCGCTATGAGATTTTCATTGAGCAACTGACCTGAGATAGCGTAGCTTTGGCCATCAAGCTGTGCTTCGAACCCTTGCGAAGTTGAGATAAATTCAACTTGATACGTTTGTCCGAGATGTTCAAGTTTTATCGGTGTACGCGCATCAACATTATTTCTCCAAAGGGGTTTTGCTTTCCAAACTGGATGGCTTGTACGCTTGGATTCATTTAACTGAGAATGCAGTTCAATAAATGCTGCTGTGACAATTGTTTCAGCCGAAGAAGGGGTAGTGGTTTTAAATAGGAACTCATCTTCACGCTGAATTAAATTGGTATCTAGATTGGCATTTTTGAAAGAGTCACATGCCACTAAGCGATCTAAAAATGCAATATTGTTGCCTAAGCCTTCGACATGAAAGTGGCTCAAAGCATGATGCATCTGGACGAGAGCTGCTTCACGGTTTTCTCCCCATACGATGAGTTTAGCAATCATTGGATCATAGAACGTTGTGATCTCATCACCTTGCACAATGCCACTATCAACACGGACACATTCATTTTGAGTCGGATAATGAAGATAATTAATTTTTCCAATTGCTGGGAGAAATCCTTTCTCTGGCTCTTCTGCATAAACACGAGCTTCAAGGGCATGGCCATGAATTTTTAATTCAGACTGTTGTTTTGGCAAAGGTTCACCATAAGCAACACGTAATTGCCATTCAACCAAATCTTGTCCTGTGATCATTTCCGTCACAGGGTGTTCAACTTGAAGGCGAGTGTTCATTTCCATGAAGTAAGCTGTACCATCTTGCTCAACAATGAACTCAACCGTTCCAGCACCGACATAGTCTACTGCTCGGGCAGCATTAATCGCAGCTTCACGCATCGCTTCGAGTTTAACTTCGGCCATTTTAGGGGCTGGGGCTTCCTCTAGGACTTTTTGGTGACGGCGCTGCACAGAGCAATCACGTTCAAAGAGGTGAACATAATTGCCATGTTTGTCACCAAAAACTTGCACTTCAATATGACGAGGATTGACAACATAACGTTCAATTAGAACGTCATCATTGCCAAAGCTTGATTTCGCTTCACTTTTGCATGAGTTCAGTGCAGGAAGAAAGTCTTCAGCACGCTCAACTAAGCGCATGCCTTTACCACCACCACCTGCACTGGCTTTAATCAGCACAGGATAACCAATCTGATCAGCTTGTTGTTTAAGAAAATCTGCATCTTGATTGCTGCCATGATACCCAGGTGTGAGTGGTACACCTGCTTTTTCCATCAATGCTTTAGATGTTGCCTTTAAACCCATGGCTAAGATGGCAGCCACTGGAGGCCCTATAAAGGTGATGTTGTTTTTTTCACAAGCTTCCGCAAATTGATCATTTTCAGATAGGAAACCATAACCTGGATGGATGGCTTCAGCTCCTGTTTTAAGTGCAGCTTGAATAATACGATCTGCTTGTAAATAACTTTGTGCAGCAGGGGATTCACCAATATAAATAGCTTCATCGGCTAATTTGACATGCTGCGCTTGGGTATCTGCATCTGAGTAAACTGCAACCGTTGCGATACCTAATTTTTGTGCACTACGAATCACACGACATGCAATTTCGCCACGGTTTGCAATGAGAATTTTTTTAAACATATTGAATTCCTTTTTATTGTTCTGCCGTTGCTTGAATCCATGCTGGGCTTTGTTTATTTAAAAAAGCAGTTAAGCCATTTTTGGCTTCATCACCTTGACGTACGTGCGCAATGTGTTGGGCGGTTTGAATCAGTAAATCTTCTGTGACTTCTTGATGATCAACTAAACGAATCAAAGACTTTGATGCAGCTTGAGCTTCAGGGCCACCAAGCAAAATTGCATCAATGATTTCCGATACGGTGGCATCCAACTGTTCTGGCTGACAAACTTCATGGACGAGACCAATATGCTTTGCTTGCTCTGCAGAAATACGTTCAGCCGTGAGAAAGTATCGAGATGCTTGACGAGCACCGATGGCACGGATCACGTATGGACTAATCGTTGAAGGTGCTAAACCTAATCTCACTTCTGAAGTGGCAAACTTAGCATCAATGGAAGCCACACAAATATCGCATGCTGAAGCAAGCCCCATGCCGCCGCCAAATGCAATACCATGGACACGTGCAATAGTCGGTTGTTTCAGCGTGGCTAAACTTTGTAACATTTTGGCAAGTTTCAAAGCATCCTCTTCATTTTCCACTTTTGATGCTTGACCTGCTTGCTTCATCCAATTAAGGTCCGCACCTGCAGAAAAGCTTTTACCACGACCTGCCAAAACGACAACACGAACGTCATCATCAGCATTTAAAGTTGTGAAACAGTGATTCAGCTCTTCTATCACTTGTGTATTGAATGCATTGTGTAATTCAGCACGATTAATCCAAACGGTCGCAACTTGGCGTTCAATTTCAAGCTGTAAAAATTCATAACTCATGTCATTTTCTCCTTACATGCGGAACACGCCGAACTGAGTTGGTTCAATGGGTGCATTCAATGCAGCAGCCAAACTCAGACCTAAGACATGACGTGATTCTGCTGGATCAATCACACCGTCATCCCATAAACGTGCAGATGCATAATAAGGATGTCCTTGCTTTTCAAATTGATCACGATAAGGTTGTTTGAATTGATCTTCTTCTTCAGCTGACCAAGTTTCACCACGTTGCTCAATTTGATCACGCTTAATCGTGGAGAGAACACTAGCAGCTTGTTCACCGCCCATCACGGAAATACGTGAATTCGGCCAAGTCCATAAGAAGCGAGGAGAATATGCTCGACCGCACATTCCATAGTTGCCTGCACCAAAAGAACCACCGACCACCAAGGTGATTTTAGGAACATTTGCGGTCGCTACTGCCATCACCAATTTAGCTCCGTTTTTGGCAATACCTTCATTTTCATATTGGCGACCAACCATGAAACCGGTGATGTTTTGGATAAAGAGCAGTGGAATATTGCGTTGCGTACATAATTCGATGAAATGCGCGCCTTTCTGTGCAGACTCTGAAAATAAAATTCCGTTATTGGCAATGATTCCGACCTTCATGCCGTAGATAGATGCAAAACCTGTAATTAAGGTTGTACCAAAACGAGCCTTAAATTCATCAAGTCTTGAACCATCCACGATACGTGCAATCACTTCACGGATGTCAAAGGGTTTGCGTGAGTCACTCGGAATGACACCATAGAGTTCTTCAGCACTATAAAGTGGTTCTTCAATTTCGGTCTTAAATGCTTTCGGTTCGATATTTAGGTTTTGAACAATATTGCGTGCAATTTGAATCGCATGTTCATCACTTTCTGCAAGATGATCTGCGACACCAGATAAACGGGTATGAACATCGCCACCACCAAGGTCTTCAGCAGTCACCACTTCACCTGTTGCAGCTTTTACCAAAGGTGGACCACCGAGGAAAATCGTACCTTGATTGCGGACAATAATCGTTTCATCGGACATGGCAGGGACATATGCGCCACCCGCAGTACAACTCCCCATAACCACGGCTATTTGTGCAATACCTTTACTCGACATGCGTGCTTGGTTGTAAAAAATTCGTCCAAAATGATCGCGATCAGGGAATACTTCATCCTGCATTGGCAGAAATGCACCGCCTGAGTCGACCATATAAATACAAGGAAGATGATTTTGTTCAGCAATTTCTTGCGCACGTAAATGTTTTTTTACAGTTAAAGGATAATATGTACCTCCTTTAACTGTTGCATCATTGGCAACGATCATGCAAGTCACACCATGCACTTGACCAATACCTGCAACCACACCTGCAGCTGGAACATCGTCAGCATAAACTTGATAAGCAGCGAGTTGACCAATTTCAAGAAAGGCAGTTCCTGCATCAATGAGTTGATCGATGCGCTCACGCGGTAATAATTTGCCACGTGCTAAATGTTTCTGACGTGCTTTTTCTCCACCGCCTAAGGCAATGGTGTGAGCTTGTTTTTTTAAGTCTGCGACCAATTCAAGCATCGCAGCTTGATTGATTTTAAACTCTTCACTACGTGGATTGATTTTGCTTTTAATTTCGTTCATCAATGACTTCCTTGTATTAACTTGAATTATTTGGTTTCGTTGAATAACTCACGACCAATTAACATGCGTCGAATTTCAGAAGTTCCTGCACCAATTTCATAAAGTTTGGCATCACGCCATAATCGACCCGTGCTGTAATCATTGATATAACCATTGCCCCCAAGGGTTTGAATTGCTTCACCAGCCATCCAGGTTGCTTTTTCAGCTGAGTAGAGAATGGCACTTGCTGCATCTTTACGTAAACCACGATCATGATCAGCTTTGTCACACGCTGCACCCACGGCATAAACCAAAGCCTTGCTTGCCAACCATGTAGAATACATATCCGCAATTTTGCCTTGCATGAGTTGGAATTCACCTAAACATTGACCGAATTGCTTACGTTCATGGATATATGGAATAACAACATCTAAACATGCATCCATAATGCCTAGAGGTCCACCACTGAGAACTGCACGTTCGTAATCCAATCCACTCATGAGCACTTTTGTACCGTTACCTACACCGCCCATGACGTTTTCTTTAGGCACTTTGACATTGTCAAAGAATAGGGGATAAGTATTTGAACCACGCATCCCGAGTTTGTCTAAGTGGCTACCATGACTAAAGCCATCCATACCTTTTTCAATGATGAAAGCGGTCATGCCTTTGGCACCAGCATTGATGTCGGTTTTGGCGTAAACCACCAACACGTCAGCATCTCCACCATTGGTAATCCACATTTTTGAGCCATTAAGTACAAAGTGATCACCATGCTCTTCAGCACGTAATTTCATACTAACGACATCTGAACCCGCATTCGGTTCAGACATTGCCAAAGCGCCGACATATTCGCCAGAAATTAATTTAGGAAGATATTTTTGTTTTTGTTCTTCGCTACCATTACGGTTAATTTGATTCACACAAAGATTTGAATGTGCCCCATATGAAAGTCCAATGGAAGCAGATGCTCGTGAAATTTCCTGCATGACAATGATATGAGCCAAATAACCCAGATTGACACCACCGTATTCTTCACTCACGGTAAGTCCAAGTAACCCCATATCACCAAATTTTTTCCATAAGTGAGCTGGAAATAAGTTGTCTTGATCAACTTGTTGAGCAATAGGTGCGATTTCCTTTGCACAGAATGCAGCTACAGAATCACGTAAAGCGATTAGTGTTTCGTCTAGTCCAAAGTCGATACTCTGTAAATTCATTTTCATTCATCCTAAAATTTAATTTTTATTTCCAGTGAAGCATTTTGTCCTTGCTTGAGAAATACAATACAGTTATTTTTTAAAAAAGTGAATATAGATTCAGAAAATGATTTATAATTCATTTTAGTTGATTGGGTGAACAATTATGAGTTATAAAAGATCCACTTTGATGCAAGAGCGTATGGAGCAAAATCGTCAATCGATATTGCAATCCGCGCGCGAACTTATTGCGGGTGGTGGTTTTAAAGATGCACAAGTGCAAGCGATTGCAGATAAATCTGGTGTCTCGAGTGGTTTGGTCTATCGCTATTTTGAGAACAAAAATCAGATTTTGATTGAAGTGCTTTCACAGGCCATCAAAGGTGAGGTCGATATTCTGAATCAGATTGCAAAAAATGATTGGACTTCGACTGAGAAGTTGACAAAGGCCGTCACTGCTTTCGTAAAACGTGCTCTGAATAGCCCTCAACTTGCATATTCACTCATGTTTGAGCCCGTAGACCCAACGATTGAGCATGAACGTTTTAGAAGTAAGCAACTGATAAAACAATCCATTAAGGAGATTCTTGCCGAAGGAAAGGTCAATGGTGAGTTCGAATTTGAAGATTTAAATACAGCTGCATTATGCGTGGTTGGTGCGATGACATTCGTTGTGATTGAACCTTTAAATCCATCGCGTAATGTGATGTTTGATGACGGTTATAAAGGTTATTTCGTTAAGCAAATTGCAGACTTTTGTGTCAATGCAGTTAAGGCAAAGGAGGAAAATTAATTTAATTCACACAAAAGGATGTCGTGTTTAAACGAGTAATCGCGTAATTAATAACGAAATATTGGATTGATATAAGAAAATAGAATCAAGGAGTATGATTCAATGACGCAATTACGACTCAGTTATGCCTATGGCACCAGTGAGCAACCCTTATTGGGTATGACCATAGGCCATAAATTTGATCAAGCATGCCTACAATATGCCGATCAGGATGCTGTGGTCAGTGTGCATCAAAATGTACGTTTGACCTATCAGCAGTTACAAGAGAAAGTAAATGCTTTTGCATGTAGTTTATTAAAAATCGGTTTAGAAAAGGGAGATCGTCTAGCGATTTGGTCCCCTAATTGTGTGGAATGGACGATCGCACAATTTGCAGCCTTCAAGGCTGGAATTATTTTGGTCAACTTAAATCCTGCGTATAAAAGCTACGAGCTAGAATACGTACTCAATCGAGTATCTTGCAAAGGATTAATCATTGCATCGACCTTTAAGACGACCAATTATCAAGAAATTTTGACGCAAATTGCACCAGAAATTTTGCATACGACCAATGGCGTTTTAAATGCTGAAAAATTGCCGCATTTAAAGTATTTGATCAAAATAGATGATCAACAACATACTGGGTTTTATCGCTTTAGTGATTTATTGGTTGAACCGACTTCAGAGCAGTTAGATCAACTTAATGAGATAGCATCTGGTCTTCAATTCGATGAAACCATCAATATCCAGTTTACCTCCGGAACGACAGGTAGCCCCAAAGGGACCATGCTGACACACAATAATATTCTGAATAACGGGTATTTTGTGGGAGAGGCAATCAAACTGACTTCTCAAGATCGAGTTTGTATTTCTGTACCGTTATTTCATTGCTTTGGTATGGTGATGGGTAATCTCGCCTGTATTACACATGGATCAACCATGATCTATCCATCAGCTGTATTTAATCCTCTTGATAGTCTTAAAGCGATTGAACAAGAGAAATGTACCGCGGCATATGGTGTGCCTACCATGTTTATTGCCATGCTTGATCATGAGCAATTTGACGAATTTGATTTGACTACATTGCGTACTGGCATTATGGCTGGCAGTCCATGTCCAAAAGAAATCATGAAGCGCGTCATTGAGCGTATGCATATGCGAGATATCACGATTTGTTATGGCATGACTGAAACAGCGCCAGTAAGTGCACAAAGTTCGATCAAAGATTCGCTAGAACAACGAGTGAGCACTGTTGGTCGAGTTCATCCACATATCGAAATTAAAATAGTCGATGAACACGGTAAAGTAGTGCCTCGTGGCAAACTCGGAGAGTTGTGTGTACGAGGATACTCAGTCATGCTGGGCTATTGGGATGAAGAAGAAAAAACACGAGAAGTCGTAGATGTCGCAAAATGGATGCATACCGGTGATATCGCTGAAATGGATGATGAAGGCTTTATCAAAATCAAAGGTCGCATTAAAGATGTTGTGATTCGGGGAGGTGAGAATTTATTCCCTAAAGAGATTGAAGACTTCTTATATAAACATCCTGCTGTTAGCGATGTCCAAGTGATTGGACTTCCTGACCCGAAATATGGCGAAGAGTTATGTGCTTGTATTATTTTGCATGAAGGACATGAATGTTCTGAACAAGTGATCAAAGATTACTGCAAAGCCAATATCTCACATAATAAAGTGCCACGATATGTACATTTTCTTAAAGAGTTCCCAATGACTGCTTCTGGTAAGGCTCAGAAGTTTAAACTCCAAGAATATATGCGTGAGCAACTCAATATTTTTGATGAGAGTGCTTAATCGTCATTGAGTAATATTTTTAACTTCAAGCTAGAAAAACAACAAAGCCGAACTTAGTTCACTAAGTTCGGCTTAATTTTAAAAAATAGTAGAAGAGCGATATGGCAAAGAATTTTGATCACCCAAAAATCGTAGAAAACTATGATGAACATATCAGGCAGCTCATACCAGGATATGAACTGATGCATCTACATATATTAGCGCTGCTTGAAACTCATCTCAAAGAAGAGGCTAAAATTGCCATTGTCGGGTGCGGAACTGGATTTGAACTGAATTATTTATTAGATCATTTTCCAAAGGCGGAGTTTGTTGTGTTTGATCCATCGGCAGCGATGCTTGAAAAAACAAAACAGATCGTTCAGTTTAAGCAGCAAATGCACCGAGTCATAATTCTGCAAGGTGACACGACGGTGCTCCAGAAATATTCTGAAAATTTTGATGCAGTATTGAGTATTTTGGTTTTTCATTTTGTTTCACATGCATACAAAAAGAGTTTTTTAGGTGATATTTACCATGCTTTGAAACAAGATGGTGTGGTTCTGAGTTTCGATCTGATGCAATTCGAAGAACCAAATGATCAGTTAGTATTAAAAAATTTGGTGACAAAAATAGGATTAAGTGAAAAACAAAGTCAGGTCATGTTGGAAAGAATACATGATGACTTTAATTTAATGACGGTGAAAGAGATTAAGAATCTATACCTTCAGGCTGGTTATCAAAATTTAAGAACTTTTTGTCAAATGTCTAATTTTTATGGATTAAAAGCAGTAAAGTGATAATTTCATATTTAGAATAACTTATTCATTTTATCTTATATGAAAATCGTACAAATGGTTATATATCTAAAATGAAAAAGGATTATGATAAAAGTATTGTTTTATGAATATAAGGATTGTTCATGACCACAGAGACTCAATTTCCACAAACTTCAAATCGCGGAATCGCGGTATACAGTAATAACGCTGAAGCGATTGGTAATACACCGCTTATTCGCATTAATCGTGTAGTACAGGGTGGGGCTACAGTTCTTGCTAAAGTGGAAGCACGTAACCCAGCATTTTCAGTAAAATGCCGTGTTGGTGCTGCTTTGATTGCAGATGCAGAACAACGTGGTGTGCTTAAAGCAGGCATGCATATTGTTGAACCGACGAGTGGTAATACAGGGATTGCGCTAGCTTTTGTTGCTGCTGCTAAAGGTTATGACATCACACTGACTATGCCTGCAAGTATGAGTATCGAGCGCCGTAAAGTACTCAAAGCATTGGGTGCTCATTTAGTATTAACCGATCCAGCTAAAGGGATGAATGGTGCTGTTCAAGAAGCAGAACGTTTAGTTGCTGAGAACCCAGAGCTTTATTATTTACCTCAGCAATTTGAAAACCCAGCAAATCCTGCCATTCATGAAACTACAACTGGACCTGAAATTTTTGAAGCAACGGGTGGTAAGGTTGATATTTTAGTGGCTGGTGTAGGTACGGGAGGTACGATCTCTGGTATTTCGCGTTATTTTGAGAAAGTTAAAAATCAAGCCCTTTACTCAGTTGCAGTTGAACCAGCAGACTCACCAATTATTGGACAAGCGAAGCGTGGCGAAACACTCACTCCGGGACCACATAAAATCCAAGGCATTGGTGCAAACTTTATTCCTAAAAACCTAGATTTAGATTTGGTGGATGAAGTTATCGCGGTTGAAAATCAAACAGCAATTGATTTTGCTCGTCAATCTGCAATCAAAGAAGGGATTTTTGTGGGGATTTCAAGTGGTGCAGCATTAGCGGCCGCTCATGAACTTGCTCAACGTCCTGAAAATGCAGGTAAAACCATAGTGGTGATTTTACCTGATGCTGGAGAGCGCTATTTATCTTCAGTTTTATTCGAAGATATATCAGCAGATTAATGAGAAAGTCAAAGCATTCTAAAAAAACGGTCTTCATGGCCGTTTTTTTGTGATTTATTCGATTCAAACAATTTTAAACTCTTTTTAAGTTACCAATCATTTTAAATTTATTACATCACACGACTATTTTCACAGTTTTGAACGCGATATCTTTAAGCGAATTTTTTCTAATAAAAAAATGAATGAACGACTTTAATCATCCTATTTATATTATCGGCGCTGGTGTTGCAGGATTAAGTTGTGCTCAGCATTTAAAATCAGCAGGATTTAATGTTGTTGTTTTAGAAGCACGTGATCGTATAGGTGGGAGAATACATACACAAAACATTGATGGTCATTGTTTTGACCTTGGTGCATCATGGATACATGGTATTGATAATAATCCGATATGGAAAATTGCAGAGTCCAATCGGATCAATACTCAAGTTTTTAATTATGATCAAGTGGATTATTTTCATGCCAATGGTCAGCCATTTACCGAACAAGAGAGCTTAGAATTTGAAAAATGCCTTCGTGATGTTCAGAAGGTTTTTCAAAATAAATCAAAAGAGCAGGATATCTCCGCTTTTGAGCAACTTGAGAATTTTTTAGGAACGATACGTTTTCAACTTCATTATTTTGATCGAGACGTCATCACACAAAAAATTAAGCAGTATTACTCAAGGCTTGCCAATGATCCTTTTGCGACTGATTTAGAGCAATTAGCCCATAATTTTATGGATTTTGAAGGCTACTTCTCAGGCGATGAAGTGATATTCTCAAAAGGTTATGAACAGATTGTTAAAGTTCTGGCTACTGATTTAGAGATTCATACGAATGCAGATATTGTTGAAATCGATCATGACTCTCATCAAGTGCAGATAAAAACAGCATGTGGACAGCTTTACATAGGTTCTCAAGTTGTGGTGACAGTTCCACTCGGTATTTTAAAGCAAGATAAAATTAAGTTTGAGCCGCCTTTGCCTAGTGGATTAGTCCGATCGATTCAAAAGCTGGGTTTTGGATCTTTCAATAAAATATTTATACAATTTTCAAAAGCTCTAGAATTTAATGGGAATGCACTTAAACACAATACGGCATTTTTTTGGGATGAGCGTGAGCTGTATAGTATTTTAGATTTTAGTCGTTTATATAATAAACCGACTTATCTACTTCTCGTTGGAGGTACAAAGTCAGAATGGGTTGATCAAGCAACGGATCAACAGGTGCATGAATATATCAAGAAAATATTGAAGATTTGCATGCACTCCAATGAAATTCAGAACATCATAATTACCCGCTGGGGGAGTGATCCGTTTAGTTTAGGTTCATTTAGTTTTCCAAAAGTTGAACATACTAAAGATGATGTAGAGATCTTTAAAAAAGAGCATCCAGCGCAAGTATATTTTGCAGGTGAACATTGTCATACCGATTATGCAGGCACTGTGCATGGTGCATATCTGTCAGGTCGTGATACTGCTAATTTAATTATTCGTAATGGCTTAAATATAAAGCTGTAACTGATGTACAGTTACAGCTTTATTTAGTTAGTATGAGTGAGTTGAGAAATTAACCTGAACTCACATTAATACATGTCCATATTCTTCGCGAAGTTTTCTTTTTAGCATTTTTCCAGTGCCGCTAAGCGGTATGGCATCGACAAAAATCACTTTATCTGGAGTTTGCCATTTAGCAATTTTATCAGCATAGTAATCAATGAGTTGTTGTTCAGTGATTTGGCTATTAGGATGTTTAACGGCGATTAAGACAGGTCTTTCATCCCACTTTGGATGTTGTGCTGCGATGACCGCAGCCATCGCAATTTCTGGGTGACCCATTGCGATATTTTCAAGCTCTACAGAAGAGATCCATTCTCCACCAGATTTAATCAAGTCTTTGGCACGATCACTAATATGCAGATAGCCATCAGCATCTATAGACGCAATATCTCCAGTATCAAACCATCCATCACTGGTCAATGGTGAGTCGGACTGACCAAAGTATTTGTCAACAATCCAATGTCCTTTGATTTGTAAATTACCAATAGTCTCACCATCATGTGGAACAAGATCGGTTCCTCTTTCTTCAGACACTAAACGAATCCTGACTCCAAACGGCGGGCGACCTTGGGAAAGACGTAGATTTGCTTGTTGATCCTGAGAAAGTTGTTTATGTTTGGCTTTGAATTGATTGGCAGTGCCAAGTGGACTAGCTTCAGTCATCCCCCATGCATGAATGGTTTCACAATCATATACATCACGGAATGTCGCTAACATGCTTGGTGGGCAAGCCGAGCCACCAATGACATTACGTTTTAAAGAGGTCAGTGAACTGTTCATTGCTTTTGCAGCAATCAACAAGCTTTGCCAAATGGTAGGAACACCAAGTGCAACAGTCACTTCATATTGATCAATGAGTTTAACTAGACTCTCACCATCAAGACCCGGCCCTGGTAATATAATTGAAGCACCTACCATCGCTGCGGCATAAGGTGTTCCCCATGCATGAACGTGAAACATCGGAACTACAGGTAAAATAATATCTTTGGCTGATAGATTGAGTGAGTCAGGTAAGCTGGCCGCTAAACTGTGAAGAACAGTTGAGCGATGAGAATAGAGAGCACCTTTAGGATTGCCTGTTGTTCCAGAGGTATAACATAGTGAACTTGCAGTGGTTTCATCAAATTCAGGCCATGTATATTCTGCAGTTTGACGTGCAATTAAATCATCGTAGAACAAGACTTCGGGTAAGGATTGACGAATCTTTTCATCAGGTGCATCTAAGCAAATGAAATGTTGCACAAGGGGAATATGTGCTTTTATTCCTGTAATCAAAGGTAGGAATGTTTTATCAAAAATAATCGCTTTATCTTGTGCATCATTAATAATGAAAATCAGTTGTTCTGGAAATAATCTTGGGTTAATGGTGTGACAGATTAAACCACTACCAGAAATAGCATACCAAGCCTCTAAATGACGATGATTGTTCCAAGCTAATGTTGCAATACAATCGCCGTGAATGAGTTTAAGTTCATTCAATGCCTTTGCACCACGTTTAGCATTATCCGATACATCGCCCCAATTGGTTTCGTAAAGTGTGCCATCGGTGTTTTTTGAAACGATCAGGGTGTCTTTATGAAATTCAGCAGCATGTTCTAGTAAACTGCTGATTAATAAAGGTTGAAACATCATACGTCCGTGCATGCAAAGCTCCTGCTATTGATCATTTAAGTTGTTATTTTGAGTTGATTATACTTATGTAAGGTGAGTGCTCACGATTAACGTAACACTCACTGATGACCTAGAAATACACTAAATTATGCAGTCAGTAAAGAACCAACTAATTTACGGATTGAAACCAAAGGTTTACGCTCTGGAATGATGACCCCAGCAGTTTTAAGGTCTGACACGAGTTCAGCGCGGAAGTCATTATAGTCAACCTCTGCTGCATGACGTTGACCGCCTTCAAAGTTGTAATGTGGATGATCTAACTCATGCTGAATCGCTTTTTTCATATCAGCAGGACGTTTATATTTTCCTAAGATTTCCTGACATGCCAAATTGGCTTGATGATCTGAAATTGGCCAAATACAACCTAGTGGCTGGAATAAACCAATGAAATAAAGATTGTCATGTTCTGCATGCATCATTTTACGGTAAAGCGGTAATTTTTCAGCATGTTGGAAATCTATAAAATCTTTATCGAAGAAAGGGAAGACGGTCCAGAAACCAGTACAACAACAAATAATATCAAACTCTTGTTGAGTACCATCGACGAATTCTACAATTTTACCATTGAGACGCTTGATCGCTGGTTTTGGTTTGATTTTACCGTGACGCACATAGTCAATGAAGTCAGAGTTCGCCGTTGGATGTTGTGTCAGCATCGGTTTGTCATTTACAGGCAAGCCAAAATCTGCGTAATTTCCACTGAATGCTTTTACCAATTTGGTCAGAATTTTTTGGCGCATTTTGGGCGGAAGTTTTTCCATTGACTTGACGAGTATGTCTGCGGGATGTCCAAACATAAATTTTGGAACAAACCATTGTGGACTGCGCATCGATATATACACATCTTTTGAGACACGTGCTGATTCTACGGCAACATCACAGCCTGAATTACCTGCACCAATGACTAAAATTTTCTTTCCACGCCAGTCGTCATTTACACCTTTAAAATCATGTGAATGCATCCACTTGCCAGTAAATTCACCTTCATACTCAGGGTATTTCGGTTTCCAGTGATGACCATTGGCAACCATTAAATAGTCATATATTTTCTGTTGTTCTTTACCTTGATCATCGGTGTAATCCACCACCCATTTTTTATTTTCATTTTTATGAATATGGTTAATAGTGTGATGAAATTTAATCTTGTCATATACACCAAAATGTTTGGCATAATTTTCAAAATACTGCTGCAAATGATCATGTCGTGGATAATCAGGGTAACTGTCTGGCATTGGATAATCTTCATATTCAGACATTGTACGCGAGCTAATAATGTGTGTATTCTCATAGACTGAAGAATGACCAGTTTTAGAATTAAACACCCAATTCCCACCGACTTTGTCATTCTTCTCGAAGATATCGTATGCAATACCATTTTGTTGACAATTTTTAGCAGCCGTAATTCCTGACGGACCTGCACCAATGATACAGACTGTGTTCATATTCATATCCTTGAATGATGTTCTTTTTATTCATAACCAACTATAGTTGGTTTTATGACTATAATCGATTTATTTTTAAACAGCAAGACAGGGGATTTGTTTAAATGCTTTTTGATGAAATTAAGCTTCCTGTACAAAAAAGAAGTAAAGCAAGGTTAGAACTTGTATTAGAAACAACGAAGAAAATATTAGAAGAACAAGGCATCAATCACTGTACTATTCCCGAAATTGCAGCACAGTCCGATCTTCCTAAGATTACGATTTATCAATACTTTCCAACAGTTAATCATTTGTTCAGCATATTGGTGAAACGTTATTTAGATGAACTGCAGGCCTATGTTTTGTTTAAAAATGAGTGCTATCAAACTTGGTCAACACGTGATATTTGTTTGGATCTAATTTCTAAGGTGGCTGAGTTCTACAATTCAAATCCTGCTGCAAGTATTTTGATTCTGGGTGGGCCAGTACATGTTGATGGTTTTAATTTACAGGAAATCGTCATTGAGAAGATTGCTCATGATTTACAAGCGGTATTTGAGCAGAAAGTTCATCCGCTGAAATTGAATAGAAAAGAGGAAGCGGTGTATTTGGTTGAAATGGTTTTTGCATTAATGAAACACAGCTACTATCAGCATCAACAAGTCACTGATGACATTCTAAAAGAATGCCATTTCATCAGTGAATTTTACTTAAGCAGTAAGGGATATAACTACCACCTTTAAAAGTTTATTTTAGTTTTTCCAAAAAATGTTGATGCGCTGTGATGAGTTGATCAAAAACGGGCGAATGGAATAGATCGAAGTGACCGCAGACGAACTCACGATATTCACCTTGTTTTAGTTTTTGTGCGAGTTTACGTGTTGCTTTGATAGGAATAAGTGAATCTAGTTCCGCACCTGACACAAAAACAGGGCATTGAATTTTATGTACGATCATTGTTGGTCGGTATAAACCAATGGTTGCAACGATTCGAGCTGGTACAGCATTTTTCCAATGTATCCCGTCTGGGATCAGTCGATAATATGCATCATAGCAATCTTCACCCGCCAAAATGGCAAACCGATCTTTTGCAACTACAGGCATGGTTTTGACTCTACCTATTTTTGCTAGGGCTAAATCTTGTAATGCAATCATGGTTGCAGGCAATAAATATTTTTTCGGATACAGTGTCAAGCTCGCTAAACCATCAACGTGTGGAAAATTAGAGATCACTGCTTTAAAGGTGTGTTCACTTGCTAATGTTAGAACATGCGCACCACTGAACGAATACCCCCATAAAATGATATTTTTTTTCGGGATATAGAATCGGGATTGAATATAGTCGATAACGACGTTCCAATCCTGAAGTTGACTATTTTTATCGACAAGATGCTGAACAGGACCACTGCTTAATCCAAAACCAGAATGATCAAATACGCATAAGTTATATCCCAATTCTGCATAAGCTTCAGCGAAAGAGTTTAAGCCACAGCTTTTTTCTCCACCTAAGCCATGAGCCATAATGATGATACTAGAATCTTTTGTGATCGGCTCTGGCATATATAAATCCGCTTGGATTTGATAGCTGCCATTCGGAATGAGTAATTCTTGAGTTTGCATCGTGGTTATCCTTAACACTTTTTTATTTTTTAAACCCAACTCAGGTTGGTTTAAGCATATCGTTATGCAGTATAAAAGTCTATTTGATGTCAAATCGTTCAGAAAATTTTAAGCCTGATTGATTTAAATACATTTTTATTCGATGTATTCGTATGAGTTTTTTCTATCGCAAGCAATGTATCGCCTTAATCTTGAGCTATTTCATTTTGGTCAATCTATTTCCAGTACATGGTGCAGTCGACATGAAATTGATTCAATTAGGCTTAAATTCAAAAGGAGTGTTCTATTTAAAAGATGCATTTTGGCCAAGTGTAGTCGGGCATGAATGGGTTAAATATGTGCTAATCGCGATGTACTGCAGTATGCTGATATCTGCAGTCATGGTTGCTCATCCCAAATCGAGAAATCAACGTTTGGAAACCTCTAAAAATTACATCACAATTTTTGCAGTTGCTTTAATTTCAATTATTTTAATAGCGTTGTTCAAATCACAGTCGAACTTGATGTGTCCATGGGATGCAGCTCAACCTCAGGGAATGACAGTTGTCTGGAGTCTCATTAGTAAAGTTGGGCATTGTTTTCCTGGAGGTCATGCTTCTGCAGGTTTTGCATTATTGAGTGCAATTCTCTTGGGAATGCTTATGGGATGGACACAAATGCTCAGAGGAGCGCATTTTTTTAGTCATAATCTTTGGACTGGTTGGCTGATTTGGATGTTCAATGTCGTAATATTTAGTCTAAAAGAAAAGGTTAAATTAGCCTAAGCAATTAATGTAGTTTAATTTCCACTCTCACCAATAAACCACCTAATTGAGGGCTGCGATCAAAGATAAGATTACCCCCCATACGTTCTACCGCTTTTTCAACAATTGATAAACCTAAGCCACTACCAATTTCTTGATGTTGCTCAACTCGATAAAATCTTTTTTTAATACGTTCATAGAGATCTGCTGAAATTCCTGGGCCACTATCTTCGACTTGAATGATAGCTATATCATTCTCTTGAAATGTCGAAACATTAATGATGCCATTGGGAGGCGTGTATTTAATCGCATTCTCTATTAAGTTGGTTAATATTGAATCTATAGCAGATGAATAATTTATAATTTGAACGTGTTCATAACGTTCCATACCTAAATCGATTTCTTTGGCTAAAGCTAAATGAATCAATTGTTCAATAGATTGATAAGCACGTTCATCTAACCGAATACTCATTTTTTTCTCGTTACTGGCATTCAATGAATCTTGTTGAGCGAGATTTAAAAGCTGTCCGACCAAATGCTGAGTTCGGTGTAAACCATTATTCATTTTGATTAATGATTCGTGATGGGGGAGCTCTTTGAGTAAAATTTTAGTTTGAAGATTTAATGCTGTAATTGGTGTTCTTAATTCGTGAGCGGCGTCTGCAATAAATTGTTTTTGTTCTTGTTGGGCATCAGAGATCCTTTGAAATAATTGATTGATTGCTTGAATGCTGGGTACTAGCTCAATAGGGTACTGTTGAGGGTCAATTACGGTCAGCTCATTTGGTTTACGTGTACTTAATTCGGATTTAAATTGCTCAAATGGAGCAAAATTTCTTCTAATTATAAAACCTAAGCCATAAATCGCGAAGGGCATAATGATTAAATAAGGTAAAAACATGTTGATTGCGAGCTCTATGGCTAAAGCTTGTCGAACAGAGTCTTGTTGGCTCACTTGAACTTGAACAGTTTTCAATGGAATCACATAGGTATGCCATTTACCATAATGATTAGTGTGATGATAAAAACCTGAGTTAGCGACGGGCTCAACCAACTGTTTAAACTTTTCGTGTAAATGTGATTGTTGGTCATAGGCCCAAACATCTACAAATAAATCTTCTTCATGGTACTGTTTTAAATGTGAAAATTTACTCTTTACAGGATCTGGATTAAATTTTGCAACACGCTCTGCCAGATTTTTCAGCTGAGCATCAAGTATTTCATTTGTTTCTTCTAAAGCTGTTCTATAGGCTGAAAAAACCAATATGCATCCCATCACCACACTAAAAATTGAGGTAAATACAACAAGTTGCTTTTGTAAAGAGTAGGGTTGCGTCATGTATCAATTCTTGATTTATGGTGTAGGCTGACCTAGCCGATAACCTAATCCTCGCACATTACGAATAAAATTTTTACCTAATTTTGAGCGTATGCGATGAATATAGACTTCAATGGTATTACTGCTGATTTCATTTTCAATATCATACAGTTTTTCTTCAAGATTAGACTTCGAAAAAATCTTATTTGGATAAGTTAAGAGTGGAATTAATAAAGCCCACTCACGGTTTGAAAATTCAACCGTCTGATTTTCAAAACTCGCGATATGTTGTTCAAGATCTAACCTGAGTCCGCCAAATTCTAAAATTTGTTTTATCTGAGATGTATTTTGTTGAGATGCACGTCTGAGTATGGCGTGAATACGCGCTAATAACTCCTCAAACTCGTATGGTTTTACTAGATAATCATCAGCGCCTTGATTTAATCCATCGATACGGTGCTGAAGTTGATCTCTTGCTGAAATAATGAGTACAGGAATTGAAGGAAATAGTGAGCGAAGATGTTTGAGTACTTGCATGCCATCCATCATAGGTAATCCAAGATCGAGCAGCACTAAATCAAATGCTTGTTGATTTAATTGTTTTAAGCCATCGATGCCATTATTGACCCAGACTACTTCAAATGATTGATATTGGAGCAACTTTTGAGATGACTCTGCAATCATAAAGTCATCTTCAATCATCAGGATTTTATTCATATTAGGCTCTGTTCTGTAATTGAGGTTTGCATTGTTGGCTGAGGTCCAATGCGGGTTGTAATGTTGTAGTATGAATATTCAATAAACTTAACATGGTGTGAAAGACATTGTCTTGGCTAAGTACATCATTTTTCTGAGATTCAATGCATCGTACAGTTGACGCTTGATGTTTTCGCCATGCTGTTGAAAACGACATGATCATCGGGACATGAGTTTGTTGTGATGGTGCAATTTGATAAGGGGCGCCGTGTAAATAGATTCCATGTTCACCCGTGGATTCACCATGATCTGATAAATACCATAAAGCGGATTGAAATTGAGTTTGTTTGTTTAATAAATTGATTGTCGAAGCGAGAATATGGTCTGTATATACAATTGAATTATCATACGTATTGATCAGAGCTTGTTGACTACATCCCTGAATTGCGCTGGTGTTACAGGTCGGCTGAAAGGGTGTGTATTGATGAGTGGACCGTTTATAGTAAGCTGGGCCGTGACTTCCCATTTGATGGAGTACGATAAGTCTTGGCGTTTTATCATTTTTGGGAATGGCTTGAATATAGGCATTAAGACTAGCAATCAATATTTCATCTTTACATTCACCCTTAGAATCGCACCATTGCTTACGAATAGATTCGGGAATTTCATAACGCTCAACCCGATTACAAACTTCTTTGCATCCTGAATTGTTATTGATCCACGTTACTTTGTAGCCCGCACGTTGAATAATATCGAGTAAGTTCTCCCGTTGTCTTGCGACTTTTTCTGTATATGCTTGTCGAGTCATACCAGAAAATAAACAAGGTACGGATACCGCCGTTGCAGTACCACAGGAACTGACGTTACGAAAATTGATTATATTTAATTTGCTTAATTCTGGATTTGTAGCTCGATCATATCCATTCAACTGAAAACTTTCTGCACGTGCTGTTTCTCCTATCACTAAAACCATCAGTTTTGGAGTTTGATGGGTCGCCGTTTGAATAAGTTGGTGTGCATCACGTCCGTAGGGGTGAATAGTCGTATTTTTGGGAGGTTGAAGATGTTTATAATAACTGAAGGAGGCTGCAACGACATTTTGAGGACTGATCATCCCTTTCAACTCTCTGTTTTCTCTAAAAATAGCTGCATAGTCAACATAATATAAATAAGCGCAACCTAACACTAAAACTAAACTGATTGCACTGTGTAACATTTTCCTGCAAAGGGTATGAGAAAACGTTGATTTTTTGATATTCACCCAATAAATAAAAAAAAGAGGCGCTAAAATAAAAAATACAACCCAAATAAATAATCTTATATTTATCAGATCAAATGCTTCCATCGTATTGGTTTGCATCATATTTTGAATCTGATCAGCATTAATAATAATGCCTAAACTACTTACAAAATATGCAGACATACCGCCTAATACAATCCAGATACTTGCAAATATCTTTACGTTCAATCTCCAATGAATAAGATTGAAAATAAAAAAATAAGCGGCTGTGATTAAGACAGATGAACCTATTAAAAAAAGAATTGCTGGGTAACCTTGATAAGGTGTGAGTGAAGTAAGTTGTTTGTAGAACGCAATATTTAAACCAATGCCAACCCATATTGAGAGTACTAAATTGAATAGTGCTAGGCTTATCGTTGGTTTTTTCCATTGCTGAATGATAGATGTGTAGCGCATGCGATGAGTTCTAATATTTAACTACGCTGAGATTAGGTTTTATTTCTTAAAATTTACTGAATAAATGATTGAAGTCTAGGGCATAAAAAAAGCCAGACTGGTGGAGCAATCTGGCAAAGCGTCAAGATGAGTCACCCGTGACAAGTGATGTTTCCTGAGTTCAGGTTTGAGTTGTTCCGAACTTAAGCCTGAATAAATTCAGCCACAGCTTGGTTAAACGCCTGTGGTTGTTCAACATTCGAAATGTGCGAAGCATTAATCTCAACAAGTTGACTACCCGCAATCGCTGCTTGCATAAACTGACCATCTGCCACAGTGGTCACAGGGTCTTGTTGACCTGCAATAATCAATACAGGAATCGAAATCTGTTTGAGTTGTTCACGCACATCCGCCTTAGCCAAAGCTTCACAGCAGCTTGCATAACCTTCAGGGCTGCCAGCTCCTAAGTCGTTTGAAAGTTTTTCAATCACTGCTGGGTTGCTTTGGATAAAGGGATCTGTAAACCAACGACCTGCAGCCGTTGATGCAATCGGTGCTAAACCTTGTTCACGAACCAATACGGCACGATCATTCCAAGCATTTTCATTGCCAATTTTAGCGGCGGTATTACACACAATCACATGACTAAAGCGTTGAGGATGATTAATCGCTAACCATTGACCTGTCAAACCACCCATCGAAATACCACAGAATGCAGCTTTTTCAACATTTAAATGGTCGAGTAAATTCACCACATCTTGACCAAGTTGATCAATGGTATATGGACCTTGAGGCGCGTCCGATGCACCATGACCACGCGTGTCATAACAAATCACATAATGAGAAGCTTTAAAAAACTCAATTTGTGATTGCCACATGCTGAAATTTGTCCCTAAAGAGTTAGAGAAAACAAGAGCAGGCTTGCTTGAATCACCAAAAGTTTGATAATTGATTTGCGCATCATTTGAAGAAAAAGTAGGCATAGAATCCCTCCCGACCTCCCTTGATAAAAGGGAGGGGGTTTTTAATAGTTAAACACGTTCAATAATTAAAGCGATGCCTTGACCCACACCGATACACATAGAGCACAATGCATATTTGCCACCAGTTGCTTCAAGTTGATTCAGTGCAGTCGTCACCAAACGCGCACCTGATGCACCCAATGGATGACCCAGTGCAATTGCACCACCATTTGGGTTTACACGTGCATCATCGTCGGCCAAACCTAGGTCACGTGTACACGCCAATGCTTGTGCTGCAAACGCTTCGTTCAGCTCAATCACATCCATTTGCTCTAGTGTTAAACCGGTTTGAGCCAGTAACTTTTTAATCGCAGGTGCAGGACCAAAGCCCATAATGCGAGGTTCAACCCCAACGGTGGTTGCACCAATCACTTTGGCACGAGGTTTTAAACCATATTTTTCTACAGCTGCATCAGACGCAATCAGAATCGCAGCAGCACCATCGTTAATGCCTGATGCATTACCTGCGGTTACTGTACCGTCTGCTTTTACAACAGGTTTTAACTTAGTTAACGCTTCTAAAGTGGTTGATGCACGAGGATGTTCATCTTTTGCCACCACAACCGCATCACCTTTACGCTGTGGAATAGTCACAGGCACGATTTCTTGATCAAAGAAACCACGTGCTTGCGCTGCAGCCGTACGTTGTTGGCTGGTTAAAGCAAATTGGTCTTGATCAGCACGGCTAATATTGAACTGTTCAGCCACGTTTTCAGCCGTTTGCGGCATAGTTTCAACACCATACATTTCTTTAAGCTTCGGGTTGATAAAACGCCAGCCCATGGTGGTGTCTTCAATCTTTTGACTACGACCAAATGCACTCTCAGATTTACCCATCACAAATGGAGCACGTGACATAGATTCAACACCACCTGCCACAATCACGTCAGCTTCACCAGCTTTAATGGCACGCGCGGCCATTGCTACGGTATCGAGTGATGAACCACATAAACGGTTGACTGTGGTTGCAGGTACTGTATAAGGAATACCTGCTAAAAGCGCCGACATACGACCGACGTTACGATTATCTTCACCGGCTTGGTTGGCACAACCAAATAAAACGTCATCGACGACACTCCAATCCACAGAAGGATTACGTTCCATTAACGCTTTTAATGGCACTGCACCTAAGTCATCCGCACGGACAGGCGCTAAACCACCGGCATAACGACCAAAAGGCGTACGGATAGCATCAATGATGTATGCGTTTTTCATAGTGTAAGATCCTAAAACCAGTCTTAAGCCTGAGTGGCATCAATGAGTTTGGCACCCGTCATCGATTGAAGCTCTTCAAAAGATAAGCCTTCAACTTTCTCAATGACTTTCATGCCATCTGCCGTCACATCAATCACACAAAGATCGGTGTAAATGCGGTCTACACATTTCAAACCTGTCGCAGGATAAGTCAGCTCAGCAACGATTTTAGGTTCGCCTTTTTTAGTGACATGATCGGTGGTAATAAAGACTTTTTTCGCACCCACGGCTAAGTCCATTGCACCACCCACAGCAGGGATGGCATCAGGTGCACCGGTATGCCAGTTTGCAAGATCACCATTTTCAGCGACTTGGA
>NZ_JBWYIV010000017.1:0-60142 GCF_056779895.1 Acinetobacter sp. ANC_7553
AAAATCAATAGTACATATAGTGTACCAATCTTGGCTCATCAATTACTGACAAAAAATTTGCTCAAATAAACTTCGAGAAATTTCTACCAATTATCAATGATAATATATATCGATCAATCAACCAGTAAAAATCCACACAAGTTGTTCTTCACAATCTCTTAATGATCTTTCTAACATCTCGTCAATGCTAGAAGCTGGACTCGAAACACTCAACAACTCTGCAAGCTGCTTCGTTCGTTTCCGTGTATCTCGTCGGTATGGGGTGCATTCTATAGATTTTTTCTTCCCTTGCAACCCCTTATTTCACTTATTTTCAACGGGTGTTGCTTTTTTCGACTAAAAAGATGAAAAACATGAATTTTCACTCGTTTTTTAATCATTATTCATATTTATTTTCATCATTCATTTAAATTTTACGAATAATTTTCATTTTTATACACACTGGAGCTCATATATTTTGATGTTTTATTTTCCAAAATGTTTTTTTAGGCTACATTGAATAAAAATTAAGTTGAATTGCTCGCATGATGCGCTCCATTATTCTGATCTTTTCCTTTTTATGCGTTGCATATTTTGCTGTACAACGTTTTATTCATCCTCAATTAAATCACAATTCAACTTTAGATCGGCTTCAACACCCCATTGATCAACGCCTAAGATATCGTATTGGGTTTATTGACCCAAGATTTCAACTTGATACAGAGGCATTACGCCAAATAACTCAAGAGGCAGCGAATATCTGGGAAAATCAAACTCAACAAAAGTATTTCGTTTACGACCCCAATGCTCGTCTTACAATTAATCTCATTTTTGATGAACGTCAAAATGAATCCAATTATAGAAAGCATACGCTAAAGCAATTTGAAAATAGCAAATCATTAGCCGACCAAATGAGATTACAGCTAGAGCAAGAATCACAACAACTTGAATTTTTAAAACAGCAAATTGAACAGCAGCAACATAACTATAGTAGTGATCTAGATCAACATAATAATTTTGTCCACCATATTAATGGCTTAAACACATCTATTACAGATTCACAATTTCAGCAGATCAATACCTCTAAGACACGACTCACACAACAAAAGCTTGAGATTGAAAGCAATATTGAACGATTTAACACCTTACGAACAGAACTCAACGATAAAGTAGAAAAATTCAATCAATCCCAACACCAACAACGTAAAGCCATTGATGAATTCAACCAAGTTTTTCAAGCCAAAATGTTCCATAAAGGCGAGTTTAATGGTCGTGAAATCAATATTTATGAATTTCAATCTATAGATGAGCTTCGAATCACATTGGCTCACGAATTTGGTCATGCATTAGGTCTTCAGCATACTAATGACCCCAATGCCTTAATGTATCCAATTCTAGAAAAGCAGAATTTCTCCAATTTTAAATTGACTGCTGCTGATCTCGAACTACTCAAAAGTCGATAAAATCAGCATCACATCTCAATCCCATAATTAAATTAAGGATTTAATTGAATAGTTTTGAATTCGTGTTAAGGTATTTTAAAATTAATCAGAGGAGAGAGACGTGAGTTATTATCATATTATTCTTGAGGTAAATGATCATATCAGCACGATCGAGGAAACTCGTGATATTGAAATATTTGATATTGTCGAGCTTCAACCTTATCTCTACTCAATTTTACTGCCATATTTCAATAAACAACTCATCGAACTCGATGATGAGAACATTAAATTCGAAGACGTCTTACATATTCAAATTAAGCAAACATTATTACCTATTCAAGATTTAATTGAAGAGGAACAACGCCAGCTTCCAAGCGATACAGATGTCACCATTACAGCTTATGAAATTTTTAACGATCGAGAATTAAGTCAAGATGTAACCTTAGTCATTTTTGACTTACTCGATGCTGTTAAAATCGATCGCTCTATTATTTAGAAACATCATCAGAAAAAAGGTCAACCTATGTTGACCTTTTTTAATCCGGGAACCTATTTATTGCATCATCAGCTGAGCCTGCTCATTTCTAAATGCACTCAATATCTGCTGTCCCGCTCGACCTGTAGGATTTAAGCCCAATCGGGTTTGCTCTTGACGAATTGCCTGTCGAGTTTTATCCCCAATTAAACCATCAATCGCACCAATATCGTAACCGCGCTGGATTAAATAGCGTTGAATTTCTCGGCGTTCTGCTCTTGATGTACCAGGATCATCAGTCGGCCAAGCTTTTGCAATTTTAGCTTTTCCTTGCAATCGATCTGATAAATGTGCGATTGCCAACGCATAACTTTCTGCTGCGTTATAACTATATATAGCATCAAAATTTTTAAATACTAGAAAGACCGGCCCAGCACTGCCAGCAGGCGCAAGCAACCCAGCTTGAGAAGATGCTGAAAGATTACCCTGAATTAAAGGGGAGCCATCCACTCTATTCAATCCTTGATTGACCCAATAAGACAATGCTTTCTTATTACGTCGCCCCTCACCTACAACTGACATTCCTGCAGGAATCTGCACTTCAAATCCCCAAGATTGACCAGTTTGCCATCCTCTTTTCTTCAAAAAATTTGCTGTTGAAGCCAAAGCATCTGGAATACTCGAGACTAGATCACGTCGTCCATCACCATCAAAATCTACAGCAAGCTCATCATAGGTTGAAGGCATAAACTGAGTATGACCAAAAGCCCCTGCCCACGATCCTCTCAATTGTTCTTCCCGAACATCACCACGCTGTAAAAGTTTCATGGTGGTAAAAAATTCACCTCTAAAATACGATTGACGGCGCCCCTCACAGCTTAAAGTTCCCAAAGCTTGAAGCAATGGATAGCGTCCAGAAATATCACCATAATTACTCTCAACTCCCCAAACTGCAACCACCATTTCAGCTGGAATGCCATAAGCCACACTTACACGGTCAAGTGTTTCTCGATGCTGTTGAAGTTTCTGTTGCCCCAATTGAACACGTTCATCATCAACTAAACCTGACAAATAATCCCAAATTGGCGTCGAAAATTCAGGCTGATAATTTAAACGTTCAATCACAGAATAGTCAGGAGTTAAATTCTGCGTGTAACGATCATACGTCGCCGAGCTAACCCCTTTAGTAATCGCTTGTGATTTTAAATTCGAGATGCATTGCTGAAAATTAGGAGCGGATGACACAGTTGCCGTCATGGATGGCGAGGCTGTCACAGACTGACCATTAATAATCAACTCAGCATGAGTTTGAGACATCGCTAAAAAAAATGAACCTATCGTGAGTGCAAGCCGTTGCATAAGACCCTGTAATTCTAAAATGTTGGAATTATGTCTTTACCTTAACAGCTCACTCTAAAAATTAAAGCATCGAATCGTAAATTTAAATTCATACTTTCTACTTTTTTAAATTTATTTTGAAAATTTAAATTTAAAAACTTATCCACAACCTAGTTTTAAATTCATTTGTTATTGAATTTAAATTTAAACCGCCACACAATATTTAAATTCAAAAAAACTTATCCACAGTCATCCAATACCACAAATTAACATAAATCATTGAAAATTATAAATATTAAAATAATTTAATTTACTCAATAGATAAGAATTTAAATATAAATCTTTAAATACATTTTTGAATTCAAACCTCAATAGTAACTTTGAATTCAAAATATCCTGCAAGCCTATTATTTTAAATTTAAAAACTGCGTATGCATTTTATTTGAATTTAAAACCGCTTTGAATTCAAAGTTAAGATGGCTCACATAAGCCATAATCAAACTTATACACAGTTCAAAATATGTGTTCTAATCAGAACTAATAGTATAATTATTATGCAATTTTTTAAAATTTCATCCGACCAATGGCCAGTGATTTTTAAAGAGGCGCAATCATGCCTTAAACAAGATAAATAAAAAAGCGACCACTCGTGTGATCGCTTTTTTTATCAGCAACTTAAAGTTTAGATGGTCATATCTTCACTTAATGCTAATGGGTTTGGTAAAATTTTCGACAACTGACGACAGAGTGTAGTCAATTCTGAGCTATTGATTGGCATTAAGGTAATATGACCAATTTTACGACCTTCACGTTCTGACTTATTATAAAGGTGCAAATGAGCACCCTCTAAAGCCAATACATCTTCAGTCTTTGGATGCTCACCAATAATGTTCACCAATACCGTTGGACGAATTATCTCAGTTGAACCCAAAGGTAAGCCTGCAACAGCACGGATATGGTTTTCAAACTGAGAGCACACAGCACCTTCAATCGACCAATGACCTGAGTTGTGTACACGTGGCGCCATCTCATTAGCATATAAGCCTTTGTCCGTCACAAATAGCTCAAGCGTCAGCACACCGACATAGTTCAAATGGTTAAGCAAGCGAGTGACGTAATCTTGTGCTACAGGTTGTAGATCTACACTGTTCGGTGCAGGGACAATCGAGTGCGATAAGATACCATTGTGATGGTGGTTCTCAGCCAATGGCCATGTTTTCACATCACCATTCTGACCACGTACTGCAATGATTGACACTTCACGCGAGAAAGTCACAAAACTTTCAGCAATCAATTCACCCGCAGGACCAAGTTCCGCCCATGCTTGATCAATTTGATCCGCAGTGCGTAAGACAAACTGACCTTTACCATCATAACCACCACGTGAAGTTTTTAGTACGATTGGAAGACCAAGTTCAGCGACCGCGTTTTGTAAACTTTCTAGTGATGTCACCGCTTTGTAAGGTGCTACTGGAATATCTAACTCATCAAATAACGCTTTTTCAGACAAGCGATGTTGAGCAATCGCTAAAGCCTGACGCGGGGGATGCAGTTGCTTAGTTTCAGTTAATACGTCTACATCTGACAATGGCGTATTTTCAAATTCTAAAGAAAAGACTTCTGCACTATTAATGAAATCCTGTAAGCCATTTTCAGCTTGAGTTGAGATCACTGGACCCAAAGCAGCAGAAGGGCAGTCTGTACTTGCTTCAAAAAAAGTACATTGAATATTTAATGGAAGTGCCGCCTGCGCCATCATTCGACCCAATTGACCGCCACCAAAAATACCGATGGTTTTATCCATAAGATTTCTCTCGAATTAAGCTTGACCAGGAATATTTTTACTCGCAACTTTTTCAGTTTGCGCTAAACGAAAATCGGCTACATTCTTTGCAATATCAGGGCGAGTTAAACCTAAAATTTGTGCCGCCATAATCGCAGCATTGGTCGCACCTGCAGGACCAATTGCCAGAGTACCGACAGCAATACCTGCTGGCATTTGTACAATTGAAAGCAATGAATCAACACCATTCAAGATCGAAGATTTAACCGGTACACCTAGAACAGGAAGATCAGTCTTCGCTGCGCACATACCCGGTAAATGCGCTGCACCACCAGCACCCGCAATAATCACTTGGATACCACGATCACGAGCTTGCTCAGCATATTCAAACAAACGATCTGGCGTACGGTGTGCTGAAACAACTTCCGCTTCAAAAGGTACACCAAGCTGATTCAACATATTGGCAGTGTGTTCGAGTGTCGCCCAGTCTGACTGAGAGCCCATGATAATTCCAACGAGAGGAGTGTCTTGTGAAGCGGCCGCATTCATTGCAATGTTTCCAGAGATTAAAGTAAGAGAGATAAATCTCGACGAGAGCCAAGCTTTAATAAGAACTCACTATTATAGACTGAAAATGAATAGGTCTAAAGTTAAGCTGATAAAATAAGGATTAAAAATATATACTTGTTAATAGACATAAAAATGAATTTTATGATTGGTCATTGTTCGGCCTTAAACGTCTAGCTCATTTAAGACAAATTGAATTTACATAAAACTGAACTAAGCCATTCAAATTAAAAAATAAAAAGGAGAATATAGCATGTGGTTTAAACTGAAACTATGGTGGAATAACCCTGCAGAAAATTTATGGTTTACACCAGCACTTGGGGCTTTATTAGCGATTTTTTTCTCTCTATTTGCAACCGCAAGTCGTTATTTTATTCCATCACACGCGGTTCCAAATATCAGTATTGAAACACTAAGTAGCCTACTGGATATCATTGCTTCGAGTATGCTGGCGGTCACTACATTTTCACTTTCGATTATGGTCGCCGCATTTGCTTCAGCTTCCTCAAGTGGTACGCCACGTGCTTATAAGCTGATGATGAATGATGATAATACTCGTCTCGCAATTACCAGTTTTATTTCCGCATTTATCTATGCCGTCATCGCAAAAATCGCTTTGGGTTTACAATATTATGGCGTTTCGGGTCGTTTTGTCTTATTTGTAAGTACCATTTTGGTTCTCATTTATTTGATTGTGACACTGATTCGTTGGGTACAAACATTGTCTCAGCTTGGCACATTAACCAATGCTATTTCTAAAATTGAAACAGCAGCATCTCAAGCTTTAAGTACATTCCGTACACACCCCAACTTTGGCGCTTCAGGACAAAAACCATTGGGCGAAAGCCAACTCAAAATACACCCAAAACAGACAGGTTATTTTACTCATTTTGATATTGAGTCCTTAAATCTTCTTGCTCAAACTCACAATGCACATATTCATCTTGCTTTTCTTCCTGGGAAATTCGTAGACCCATCACTGGTTCTGATTGAAGTCTTTACGGAAAATCCAATAGATGACGAAGAATTAAAAAATTTAGAACATCAAATTCATGAATACGTGATTATCGAAACGAACCGAAGCTTTTTACAAGACCCAAGATTTGGTTTATTGGTCATGAGCGAGGTTGGACAAAAAGCGATGTCAGCTGCAATTAATGATGTGGGTTCAGCAATTAGTGCGATCAATGCCTTAACGCGGATTATTATTGATAGTCAGCCAGATCCAGAACAGAAAACTTTTAATTTCTCGAATATCAGTGTCGATATGTTTGATATTCGTGAGTTTATTAACAGTAGCTTTGCACCGATGGCACGGGACTGTATAAGTAATATCGAATTAAATCAAAGAATGATTAAATGCTTATCCATGATTGAAAAAAATGTATCTGAACCGGAACTACGGGAAGCTGCTCATGAAATGGCACATGAAATCTTGGCACGCTGCTTAAAACATTTTGAATTTGAGCCTGATCGTCAAAGATTAATTCGGGAATATGAAAATAACTTTAGTTAATCTTTATCCTTTTGAATCATGGTGTTCTAAACACAAAATACACACAACCACATAAGCAAAGTGCAGCCCATACATAATCCAATTTGAAAGGCTGTTTAAACATGAAAATCATGAAAGGAACAAATACCAATAGCGTAACAACTTCCTGAGTGATTTTCATTTGTCCCACAGCCCAGCCATTTTGAGCCAGCATCTTGGTTGCAGGAATCATCAAACTGTATTCGAATAATGCAATGATCCAACTAAATAGAATGGCTTGCCATAAAGGGGCATCATGCGGCAAAAATTTTAAATGACCATACCACGCCAAAGTCATAAAGCAATTTGCTAAAATCAGAAGCAATAAAGGTAAATAAATCATTTAAATCTCAAGTTAAATCGTCCGCGTTATTCTACGATTAAATCATTTCGTTTCATCAGACTAGATTAAAAATATTCATATATTTTAGTTCATAAATTTAAAAATTTATTTCTGCAAAATTTTACGGAAGGCCTTCTAATAATCACTATCTTTTCACCAAGAGCCTTGTTATCGTTGACATCAAATCAAATAACACATGACAACAGCACCAAAAAGATGTTTGTGTCGAAAAGAGTAGTGGAGTAAATCATCATGCATCTGCATATTTTGGGAATCTGTGGCACCTTTATGGGATCGTTAGCACTGTTAGCTCGAGACCTAGGGCACACAGTGACAGGCTCGGACCAAAATGTGTATCCACCTATGTCGACACAACTCGAAAATGCGGGTATTACCTTAATGCAAGGTTATGACCGTAGTCATTTGCAACCACACCCAGATTTAGTGATCGTTGGTAATGCCATGAAACGTGGAATTGATGCCGTTGAATACATGCTAAATCAGGGTTTACCCTATATCTCTGGACCACAGTTCCTTGCCGACCATGTGTTACAAGGTAAACATGTATTAGGGGTTGCTGGTACGCACGGAAAAACAACCACTACCACGATGTTAGCTTGGGTATTAGATCAAGCGGGCTTGGAACCGGGCTTTTTAATTGGTGGTGTACCACTTGGATTTAAAGAAAGTGCTCGTCTAGGCGGAGGTCAATATTTCTGTGTAGAAGCAGATGAATACGACTCTGCCTTCTTTGATAAACGATCTAAATTTGTTCATTACCATCCAAAGACAGCTATTCTGAATAATCTTGAATTTGATCATGCAGATATCTTTGATGATCTCGCTGCCATTCAAAAACAATTTCATCATTTGGTTCGTACTATTCCAAGTGAAGGCCGTATCATCGCACCAATCACTGAATCAAATATTGATGAAGTTTTGGCACAAGGCTGTTGGACACCGATCGTCCGTACATCGCTTGAATCTCATGATCAATCAACTATCTCTGCAAACCAACTTTCTGCAGATGGTACTCACTTTCAAGTCTTAAAAGACGGCGAAGTAAAAGGTACAGTCCAATGGTCGATGACAGGTCAACACTCCGTTGCAAATGCTTTAGCAACCATTGCAGCTGCAGAGCATGTAGGTGTTTCCATTGAAACTGCATGCGAAGCATTATCGAATTTTGGTGGTGTAAAACGCCGTATGGAGCTCCTCGATACCATTCGAGGTATTGAAGTTTTCGATGATTTTGCTCATCACCCAACAGCAATTGACACAACACTGGATGGTGCTCGTAAACGACTAGGCGAACGTAAACTATGGGCTATTATTGAGCCGCGCTCAAATACGATGCGAATGGGAAGCCACAAAGATGGTTTAGCATATTCTGCTCGATTGGCAGATGAGGTGATTTGGTATCAACCTGAGGGTTTAGATTGGGATCTACAACCTGTTGTTGAAGCTGCTCCGAATAAAGCTATGGTAGCGCGTACTATAGAAGAGATCATTCAAACTGTCGTGAATGATGCAGGCGAGGGGGATGCCGTTGTGATCATGTCAAATGGTGGTTTTGGTGGTTTGCATCAAAAACTCATTCAAGCACTCAAAGCAAAAGAATAAATAAAAAAGCCCGCTCTGCGGGCTTTTTTATATTTAAGCGGTAACATCATGATATTCATTATGAAAACGCTTAAACATGACAACCACATAAGAGCAAGTTGGAACAATTTTTAATTTTTCTGTACGAGCAAATTCTACAAGTCGATCTAACAATAACTTTGCAGTTCCTTGTCCACGTAAACGATCATCGACCCAAGTATGATCCGCTATAATGATCTGTGGAGTTTGGTAACGATAGCTGATTTCTGCAATTCTTGATTGATCTGCGTCCGTGAGATAAAACTCACCGCCTTTCACACTATCGATATGTTCAAACTGCATATGACCGCTCACTGTATGATTTTATTTAAACAGAACATCATGGATTGCTTCATCTTTGTTGAAAACAGATTTAGCAAATGGACAAAGCGGTAGGATTTTAACATTCTTTTGACGAGCTAATTCCACCGCACGGTCAACAAGTTGACGTCCCACGTTTTGCCCTCTTAATGAATCATCAACCCAAGTATGATCAATAATAAATTTATCTTCACCTGCCCATGAATAAGTCATTTCAGCTAAATGATGGCCATCTTCACCAATAAAAAACTCACCTTTTGATCCATTTTCTTGATGTTTAATTTCTAACATTATCATTATCCTATCATTCGTTATTAAATATAGATTAGAACGACATATTTACATAACACTATGAAAAAATGGGACAAACTTGTCTATCAATTACAAATTCAAAACTTTAATTTATTTTAAAAAAAAGAAATATTATAAAAAACAAAAATATATATTGTCAGTCATAATCATTAAATGTTATTTTTTTAATATATAAATGTATTATTATTGTTAAAACATTAATGAGTAAATGAAATGGATATCTATTTAATATCAATTGTAGTATTGATCATCATTGCAATAATCTTATTAATTTCAATTTTTAAAGACAAATTTAATAACCCATTTAAATAATTTGCACACAACTTATAAGTGTGTCATCCTTTGTGCACTCGAAATCAAATGAAACGATTTCAACGTAATTTATTATCAAATTTGAACAAGGGGAGTAGCCTCCTCCAACAGTACTTAAATACTGTGTCAGAATATCGTCATTACACTTTGAAAGAAGTCGGTATCTGAGCATCATTTCGATTATCTAAAATGCATAATCAAAATGGTGTAGGCAAGACCTTGATCATGTTGTTTCAGAATTATTATCTGGCAACTGGTCGAGGTTTTTTTATGCCAAAATCAATTGCCAGTATTGGAGATCACTATGGAAACCATAGGCAATATTTGGCTTTATGTCATTTTTTTTGGCATCGTCACGATTATGCTCTTAATTGACTTTCTAGGTTTTAAACAAAAAGAAGGTCAAGAAGTTAAAGTTAAAACTGCTGCTTATTGGAGTATTGCATGGGTCACTGTCGCAACACTTTTTGGTGGTGGACTATGGCTATATCTAGAAAATACCGCTGGTATAAACGTAGCCAATACGAAAGTTATGGAATATTTTGCCGGCTATTTACTGGAAAAGTCACTCGCAATTGATAACGTCTTTGTGTGGCTAATGATTTTTGCTGCATTCGCTATACCTCCTGCACTTCAACGTCAATTACTCCTTTATGGTGTATTGGGCGCTATTATTCTCAGAACAATTTTTATTTTTATCGGTGCGTGGTTCGTTCAGGAATTTTCGTGGATCCTCTATATCTTCGGTGCTTTCCTTGTATACACTGGATTTAAATTCCTTAAAGGACAAGAGGATGATCCAAATATTGAAGATATGGCCATTCTGAAATGGCTACGTAAACACATGCGAATTACTCCACAGTTGGAAGGAAATAAGTTTTTCGTAAGGCAAAATGGCGTTCTATGGGCAACCCCATTATTTTTAGTGCTAATTTTAGTCGAGGCATCTGATGTTATTTTTGCAGTCGATTCTATTCCAGCGATTTTTGCGGTCACCACTGATCCTTTTATCGTCCTTACAGCTAACTTGATGGCTATCCTCGGTCTACGGGCTATGTTTTTCTTACTGTCTGGAGCCGCTTCAAAAATGCATTATTTGCCTTATGGACTTGGGGCTATTTTAATTTTTATCGGTTTCAAAATGCTTATGCTTGACGTATTCCATATGCCAATTTGGATCTCATTAAGTTTTATCGTGATTGCCCTTTCAATTACAGCATGGCTTTCAATTCGTTATAGTAAAAAACATCATCAAATGACCTTATAAGGTCAAACTTTGTTGGATTCAATAAAGCCTTCATCTGAAGGCTTTATTTATATCATTAGATGAGCCATCTAATTCACAATGCTTAACTTAGGCCATCGTTCCAAAAAACATTTTGACTTAACCCTATGTTCAAAGACTCCACGTGAAACCAAACGATTATTCCACCTTAATTTTAAAGTAAATAAATCTTCAAGCCCCAAAGGGGCGAGGATTTCAATATGATTATTCTCCATTAATTTGATAGCGATTGCGGTTGCCGTTTCTGGCCAAAAACTCATAGCATGATGTACTGAAGTATATGGATCAATTTGAGCACCTTCATCAGTTCTGTACCAATGATGTACCAGAGCTTGATTTGTAATGTCCCAATGAATATTAGGATATCTATGTTGAAGTGCACCCTTTAAATAATTTCGTCTCTCATCCATTTTTTCTGAAGGATCAAAATAAATGACATCAATTTCAGTTTCAAAAATGGAATAATTTTGATTATGTAAATAAGACCAGATCCAATTTCGAATCAAGCCCGCACTAAAATAGGCCGCACTATCAATCTGCCGTAAACACTGTAAAAGTTCATAGATATCTGCATTAGATCGTATTAAATGGCTTAACTTCTCATATAAGTCCATGGGTGAATTCACTTTATATATTTTGATTAGAATTTAATATTTCCACTCAGCTCTCCAATTTTAAATGTTAAGAGACGGTTGGCAAAGATCTTGCATCATCTCCAAAGAAAAAAGCTCAGTAAATTTAGCGCAGCTCTTCGGAGCTCTTTTTTAGGAAATGACGATGAATATGATTCCCGCATTAAATCCACTCAGTGCACCTTGCCAATGTAGTTTCGACTTACAAGATTGGGAAATTCTCGCGCAATATTGGTATCCAGTGGCTCGTATTCAAGATGTTTCAACCACACCACATCAGGTCACTTTACTTGATGTAAAAATGGCGATTTACCAAACTGACAATGGGGAAATTCGATTAGTGCGTGATATCTGCCCTCATCGTGGTGTACCTCTAAGTAAAGGATGGGTAGAGGGTGAAGAAATTATTTGCCGATATCACGGTCTAAGATTCGACCTTGCAGGGAAGTGTACAAAAATTCCTGCTCAACCTGATTTAACTAAGATATCTGACCGTTTTAGTTTAACCCAATTTCCAGTAATTTTGAGATATGGACTGGTCTGGACTAGCTTGCATGGACGTGATTTTCAACACAATAATATTCCCCAACTTGACACTTGGGATCATCCTGATCATCAGTCTATTTTACCTCCATATGTTGATATTGCAGGCTCAGCAGGTCGTCAACTCGAAGGATTCATTGATGTAGCTCACTTTGCATGGGTGCATCAAGAAGCTTTTGCAGATCGAAACAACCCAGTTGTACCGAAATACCATACTGAGAGAACAGACTATGGTTTAAAAACAATTTATATTAGTGGTGTCAGTAATTACCCGCATGCTTTGAAACACCTAGAGCCAGAAGGTTTTGAGTGGAAAAGAACTTTTGATATTTACCCACCATTTTCAGCGATATTAACTGTAGATTTTCCAGACAATGGGATTTTAAAAATCTTGAATGCGTGTTGTCCTGTATCGGTCAATCAAACCAGATTATTTGTTCCTTTGACGCGTAATTTTGATCAGACTGGAGATTTACAAGCAGTCTATGATTTTAATGCCCAAATTTTTGCCGAAGACCAAGATATCGTAGAATCGCAAAAACCTGAAGAATTACCACTTGATTTAATGATGGAAGCGCATTTTGAGGCTGATCGATCTTCGACTACTTATCGTCGTATTCTCGCAGAGTGGGGGCTCAGCAAACGATATACAGTTTAATTAAGATAGATCAGTTACAATCAATCGAAAAAATTAAAAGTGTAGGTTTTAAATGTCTTCTGTAGTTGCATCGACGGCGATTCGCGGTCGCTTCCTAGATATTCAGAATACGGTTGCCCAAGCGCGTGAAATTCACGACCAAGTGCGTTACGTAGAAGATGGTTTATTGATTACTCAAGCGGGTAAAATTCAATGGTTTGGTCGTTGGGAAGATGGGCAACAACAGCTCCGTCAGCTTGAATCCTCTATCCAAGTTGAGCATTACCCAGATCAACTGATTGTTCCTGGTTTTATCGATACGCATATTCACTTTCCTCAAACTGAAATGGTAGGTGCGTATGGCGAACAATTACTCGAATGGCTGAACACTTATACCTTTCCTACAGAAATCCAATTTCAAGACAAAGCTTATGCAGACCAAATTGCACACTTTTTTGTCAATGAGCTGCTGAAAAATGGCACAACGACTGCATTGGTTTTTTGTACAGTTCATAAAGAATCTGTTGATGCACTATTTGAAGCGGCAGAACAATACCAGATGCGTTTGATTGCAGGCAAAGTATTGATGGATCGTCATGCACCTGAAACACTGATAGACACCGCTGAAAATGCTTATACAGATAGCAAAGAATTGATTGAGAAATGGCATGGTAAAGGTCGAAACCTTTATGCCATTACGCCTCGCTTTGCGCCTACCTCTACACCAGAACAATTAAAAAGAGCAGGGCAGTTAAAAACTGAATATCCTGATGTATATATTCATACTCATTTGAGTGAAAACACCAATGAAATCGCTTGGGTGAAAGAGCTTTTTCCTGAGCAAAATGGCTATTTAGATGTGTATCACCACTATGGATTAACAGGCAATAAATCTGTTTTCGCTCACTGCGTTCATTTAGAAGAGCATGAATGGGATTGTATGCATCAAACAAACTCTGCAATCGCCTTCTGCCCGACTTCAAACCTCTTTCTAGGAAGTGGATTGTTTCCATTGAAAAAAACCTGGGATAAACAAGTCAAAGTCGGTCTTGGCACAGACATCGGTGCGGGGACTTCATTTAATCAGCTTCAAACGTTGAATGAAGCCTATAAAGTTCAACAACTCCAAGGCGACAAATTATCTGCATTTGAATCGCTTTATCATGCGACCCTAGGTGGAGCAAAAGCATTAGCGCTCGAGGATAAACTTGGTAACTTTAATATTGGAAAAGAAGCGGATTTTGTTGTATTAAATTTGAATGCCACTGCATTACAAACATTAAGACAACAACGCGCTAAAAATATTGAAGATGCACTTTTCGCATTGTTTACCATGGGTGATGATCGAAATATTGAGGCGACTTATATTTATGGACAAAAAGCATATCAACAATCAGCATCCTAATGCTCAGACTCAACCACAACACCCAATTAAAAAATATGTGTTGATTGGTGCTGTATTCTTAGTTTGTGCTGTCGTGCTTAAACGTGATGCGCATTAATAAACCATTAGTTTACATTTCGTTTTTTTAAAAAGGGTGCAACATTCTGGGATATGTTTTAAAATTGAAGCATATTTCAGGTGTTGCAGGTCAACACCTTTTTTAATTTTAGAATTGTTGTTTTAGGTATCTACCCATGACCATTGACATGAAAGTGTTGATTTCCGCTGAAGAAATTCAAGCGAAAGTTAATGAACTTGGTAATCAAATTAATGCTCACTATGCAAATAGTGATCGAGAATTGGTTCTTGTAGGCTTACTTCGCGGTTCAGTGATTTTCATGGCAGACCTATGCCGCACCATTGAAAAACCACACGAACTCGACTTTATGACAGTTTCAAGTTACGGCAGTGGAACGACTTCTAGTCGTGATGTTAAAATTCTAAAAGACCTTGATGGTGAAATTCGTGGTAAAGATGTTCTTGTCGTAGAGGACATCATCGATTCAGGCAATACGCTGAGTAAAGTGGTAGAAATCCTTGAAACTCGTGAGCCAAACTCTATCAAACTTTGCACGCTGATCAGTAAGCCTTCTCGAAGAGAGATCGACTTGGAAGTAGAGTTTCTAGGATTTGAAGTTGAAGATAAATTTATCGTAGGTTATGGACTAGATTACGATCAAAAATACCGTCATATTCCATTCATTGGTGAAATCGGTCTGTAATGTTTTTTTAAGAAAGTGGCATATGCCACTTTTTTTATAAACAACAAAATAACAACAACATGTAGCGTGATTCTTCTTTTCAAACATCAATACATAATCAACTATATTTGAGCGACACAATAAAAATTCATGATAAAAAGGAGAACAAGTATGTTTTCACTTATTGGAGCTATTCTTATCGGTTTTATAGCAGGTTTAATTGCTCGCGCAATTCATCCTGGTGACGATAAAGCAGGTTTCATTGTCACGACGTTATTAGGTATTGCTGGTTCATTACTTGCTACATATGGTGGACGCCTTCTTAATATTTATCCCGAAGGTTCATCGGCAGGTTTTATTGCTTCAGTCATAGGCGCAATTATCGTTCTGTTTATTTATAACCTCGTTACCAAAAAATCTTAATCAAAAAAAGCACCTTGTTAAGGTGCTTTTTCATTCCTATGACCTAGATTTTACAAGTTCAGCTCTTTCCAAATTTTTTCAATTTCTGAAGCTGGATAAGCGCCTGTTACCCTAAATCCATTTTCAAAAATAATTGCTGGCGTTCCTTGAACACCTAGACGACGTCCAAGTTCCAAATTTCGTTCAATAGGGTTTGAACAATCAGCTTGGGCTGTTGGTTGTTGATTCTTTTGTAAAAGGGCATTCCATGCAAACTCACGGTTTGCGGAGCACCAAACTTGTTTAGAGGGCTGGATCGATTGAGATTTAATTGGATACATAAACGTATAAATTGTCACATCTTTTAACTGGCTTAAATTATTTTCAAGCGTCTTACAATATGGGCAATTTGGGTCAGAAAAGATCGCGAGCTGACGCTTACCATTCCCCCTTACAGTCTTAATGGAATCTTGAAGTGGAAGTTGTTTAAAGTCGACTGAATTATGTTTCAGCACCAAATCACGTGTTAGATTTTTTTGATCTTCGATACGAATCATTGACCCAAAGAATAAATGCTTAGCTTCTTCATCAATATAAATAATCTGATTGTCTAAAGATCCGCTATAGAAACCTTTCATGTCAGTTTTTTGTAAATTTTGAATATTCAATTTTGGATGTTGCGTTTTAATTTTCTGCTGAAGCAATTCAATATTCGCAAAGCTAGAACTTGTAGACAGTGCAAGTAAAGCACTGATTAAAATTTTTTTATACATAAGTTGAGCATATGTTTGATGGATATTATTGCTTATTCTAATCTTCTACTTTCTACAAAGATCAGTTTTTATGTAATTTTAAACCTCATAAATTGTTTCACGTGAAACCAAATATGACAGTTGAATTTTAACTGATTGAAGATAATTGACTCATGCTTAACAGCCGACATAGACTAATGAATCATCGTATCAGCACTGCTGTTCTATAAGACAAATAATGAATGAAAACCAATCGTGGCGAGATTTTATTCTCGTAAGTATCGCACTCTGTATCGGCACCATTGGAACAGCGCTTGCTAGCCCACTTTATCCAATTTACCAAGAATTATGGGGGTTAAACCCGAGCGATATCACCTTTATTTTCGTTTCCTACATGCTAGGGTGCCTGACCACCTTACTGTTTTTGGGCAGAACCAGTAATACCATTGGTTATGTAAAAACTATGCAACTTGGGCTCATTTTTATCACCATTGGCTTGTTAATGTCTATCTTTGCGAGCGATGTCATGTCTCTCTCATGGGGAAGATTTATCATTGGTATCGCATCTGGATTGATGACAACATCTGCTCTTATTGGGCTTATTCAAACTGTTCCAACTTCCCATAAACAAATTGCACCACAATTAAGCTCAATCATTACTGCTGTTGGATTTGGTTTAGGTCCTTTATTTGGGGGATTTTTTGCTGAATTTTTTGCATATCCTTTGGTAATACCTTATGTACCCATTGTGATAGGTTCAATATTTTGCTTCTTTAGTCTATTTACACTCAAACCTATACCTTTTGATGTGCAAAAATTTAATTTTGCTCCCAAATTATTAACACCACAATCACATGATCGCACTCAATTTTTTATACTGAGCTTGACTGCATTTGCTGTTTTTGCAGGATTTAGTTTATACGCCTCACTATCTCCTTCATTTGTTAAAGACATTTTGCCTTGGCACGGTCCACTGATTAGTGGTTCTGCCATTACTGTCATTTTACTGATTTCAGCTGCGACACAATTTTTTTCAAGATCAATCAAACCGCAATCCAGCCTATTACTCGGTATCATGACTTGCTTCATGAGCGTGATCGCTTTATTCCTCTGTATGGAGTTTAAAATTAGCTGGTTATTTTTCCTAAGCGATGGTCTGTTTGGGATTGGACATGGCTTAGCTTTACTTGGGGCTTTCGGACTTATTCATCACATGACCACACCTCACAATCGAGCCGCCGTCATGTCTACTTATCTCTTTATCGGCTATCTCGGAACGATTCTACCCATCCTAGCAGTAGGATATTTAGCTGACCATTTTGGGCTTACAAATGCAGTGATTTGGTTCTGTATTGCAATTTCAATCTTACTGATTGTTTTATTCATAAAGCAGATGAGGGTTAAGCCAAGCAAGTTACCTTTAGCCAATTAACCAAAAAGCCCATTACTGGGCTTTTTAAACCACAGATAAAAACTCGTTTACTTCCCGATACAGAATGTAATTCCAATTATATTTTTAATATAAATTAATAACTTATAAATTTAATTAAAACATAGTGACTAATAGGTGACTGATTGTGTCATCACTAGGCACTTTTTAAGCTGCTCCCCTTATTGGTGGCTCGGGTAGGATCAGATTTAGAATCCTATCCTTTGTGAGTGACTTTGAGGTACTCACTAACCATCTTTGAGCTGGTCAGTAGAATTTTAGATTTTAAATCCGCATTTCAAATGTCGAATTAAGTTAGCCGTCCAAGTGGCTGATTAAGTAGCTCGGTCGCGTTTCAAATGTGAGCAAGTTATAAAAATCACAAAATACTTTCGATTGTAGATACGTGCATCCAGGCGCGTGTGCATTGCCGAAGTTGAGGATTTTAGATGGTGGGGGGAGATTCTATCTTCAAGACATTCATAGCCGTGAACCGCTCCAATAATCACGCTGTAATTCTATTGGGATTTTAAGCCTTAAAACCACGTTTCCGCCCATCCCTCGCGCGCGCGCGTTTTTGTTGACTGAGTTACTTTAAGTTACTCACTTGGTCACATTTCAAATGTGACCAAGTTTGGGGATATCCCCCAATGGGGTGAATGCTCCTGATCCGCTACTACACTTTAAAGGCAGTTAAGAGATGCACTCAGATTTGAGCGTATCTTTGAGCTACTCACAAAAACTCATATTCAAAATGGAGATGCCCCCAAAGTTGGGGTTATCTTTGTGAGTACCTGATAGTCACGTGCAAAACTCAATTTTGAGGTCTGCCAATATTTGGACACACCCCTCAACGCAATTTTGCGCTCAGTGAATACCGTTGCTCACTTTTGAGCATCGCTTTTATGGAGTGGTCATTTTGACCATACCCATACTGGTGACTGTACGAAAGTTTCGTAGTTCATTAACCAACGCAATTTTTCGCTGGTCTACTATGGAAAACTCAGGTTTTGGAACAACTACGCGCGCGTGTAGGTGGACGCAATTTTGCGCTGTCATACTGTTAGTAAATGTTAGTTTTGCGGACTGCTTTAAAAGAGAATAGAACCTTATAAAACCTAATATCAGGACTTCAGAAAACTTCAGTTTTAAAAATACAAAACCTGATAAAACCTGAAATCATTACGGCATGTTTTTCTGCTGCACTGTTAAGAATTGATAAGGTTTGAACCTGACAAAACCTGACATTTAAAGATGCCATGCTGTTAACAATTGTTGACATTCAAAACGCTGCACCTGTTATCAATTGTTATGGTTTGGACTACTACAAAATACTACTTTCCACTGGCTGCTCGGACTTAGGATTGAACTTGTTAAAACTTGTTATTCAGGATATGCACAGAACCGCCCTGATTGCTCGATATAGCCATGTTTTAGAAATGATGTACCTTTCATCAAGTCTTAGCCTAAACCTCACAAAACCTCACATTTAGAACGCCGTAGCTGTAAGCAATAGTAAGTAGCTTTAACTTTATTTTAACTTTTAACTCAAACAGAATTTTTTTTGCTGGTGCGGTTGGGAGTGGTCTCCACTTTGGGCCAATCCATAAGATATGAAATCCCCCCCTTGCTATATAGTCGTATATACGATATATTGAATGAATAATTTACTAAGGGGTATACAATGACGAACAAGACTAAAACTTATGATGCTGGTGATATGCACGACCTGGCTTCATTAGCTGAATCAGATATGAACTGGATGTGTACAGCTATCAGCCATATCAGAAAAGAAGTAATGAAGTTAAACAAGCTGGCAGAAAGTGGAAAAGAAGTCAGCCAGTATCATTTTTCTGAAATTGTTACTCAACTAGATATGTATGAATATTTAGCAGAAGACCGCCACCGCAACCATGCTAAAGGGGCAGAAGCATATAAGGCTGAGTGGGAAGCTGCCAAACAAAAGGCCAGTGCATGAACAAGCCTAACGACACGCCCAAAACTCGCTATGAGAAAAAGCGCAAGCAAAAGCTAGTCAGCTTCAATACTGAGAATTCACACGATGCCGATCTATTGGCCCATGCTAATAAACTGGATGATTTTAGCGGATGGGTTAAAGAACAATTGAATGAAGATATGAAGAAAAAGAAAGGCTCACAATAGTGGGCTTTTTTAATGCCTTAAATACACATAGTCTTATGCCATGCTTTACGCCCTTAATAATTATTTAAACCTGATCAATCCGACTGAGATAACTCACTAAGAATATCGACATGAAGTTATATTTTTTATTTGGCCGAAACATCGCATAGGGCATATCGTTTTGATGTGGTAACAGGAAATCAGATATACAGGTTTTGATGTGGTAACAGCATTTTTTTGATGTAGTAACATAGTCCACGTATATAAAATGATCAAAAGTACGGACATGGGGTATATGGTCATAATTTTGGTATCCATCCATAAAAATAGAAATATCAACCTGACAAAACCTGACATTTGAACCCCATAAAACCTAACGATTAAACCTGTCAAAACCTGTTATTTGAAAGTAAGTGATAGTAAGTATTTGAACCTAACAAAACTTAACCTTTGAACCTGATAAAACTTGAAATTAGAACCCTATTTTCTGATGAAAATATCAGTATAAAAACGTATAAAAATCATGTCTAATTTGTACGTAAAAACTTACATAAATTATTGAATTATTAAATGAATTTAAATAATAGCATGGTAAAATTAAGAATAAATTTTTGGTAAAAAATAGCAGTCTATTAAGGCTAATTTACTAAAAATTTTGAATAGCTAAAAGAGGCTATTAATCACTAAAAAAGTAATTTTAAAAACAGGAGAATGCTTATGCCACTCGCAGCAGCAGCAGTAGGAACAAAACTTGCAGTAGGAGTAGTGGGTGCCAGTGTGGTTGGTGGTGCTTTATCATCCAGAGCACAAAGAAAATCAGCAAATGCAGCAGCAAACGCCCAGATCGAAGCCTCTGAAATGGGGATTGAAGAACAGCGCCGACAGTTTGATGAAATTCAAAAAATTTTAAAACCTTATGTAGATGCTGGTTTGGGTGGTCTAGCAGCTCAACAGGATCTACTCGGAATCAATGGAGCAGATAAGCAACAGACTGCTATTGATGGAATTAACAATAGCGCTGAAATGCAAACCTATTTGCAGCAAGGTGAAAACGCTATTTTGCAAAATGCATCAGCTACTGGCGGATTGCGCGGTGGCAACACTCAAGCCGCATTGGCTCAATTTAGACCACAATTGCTTAATCAGCTAATCAATCAGCGTTATCAAAACTTGGCAGGTATGACATCGCTTGGTCAGAACGCGGCAGCAGGGACAGGTAATGCTGGCATGCAAACAGCTAGCAATATTTCTAACCTGTATCAACAGTCTGGTGCAGCACAAGCGGGTGCGGCTTTAGCAAAAGGTCAGGCAAGTACCGATATGTGGAATGGTGTATCACAGGCAATCGGTCAAGTTAGCGGTATGAAGATGATGGGCCTATTTTGATTAAAGAGAGATGCCAATAAACCCCACTGTTGCCAAATACATGTGGGGTTCTTCTATACATCAGGAAAGCACTTAATAATGCTTTTTTTTAATTGTCCCAATTTTTTCCATTAGCACCACAGTTACGTTCGATAGAGTTCATGGCTTCTTCAGTTGTATATTGCTTAGAACGCCATCCATCAATATTTGCTTGTATAAGTGCTCGACAATTCTTAGGTAATCCATAATCGCCATAGGTAGGCTTACTATTAGGATTTCCGCAACCAATCAAGATTAATGGCAACGCTGAAATTAATATTATATTTTTCATAATCATACTCTTATTTAAATAATTAAGTTAATGATACAGAAGCTTTGCTAATCGTAAAACTCGCTTAACTTATCAAACCTGATAAAACCTGAAATTAGGGCGGCAAGATTACGGCATGTTTGAACCTAACAAAACCTGATATTTGTTATACGTAGTTATACAAGATAGGTATTCGTTAAAAACGGCGTAAACTTTGCTGTGACTGCATTTAAGCATGGTTTTATGGGTGTTTTGGCGGTGGTGCTGTAAAACAAGAAATTCTTTACGTAGCTATACAAAATCAAAGTTATTAAATCGCTATATGCCTTGCTGTAATCGGCATAGGTGGCATTTCTTACAAGTACCCTGTAAAGCAAAATTTAGCAGGACGTAGCAGGACAAAACTGTACTTCTTGTTTGACGTAGCTTGACGAACTACATATCCACTTAAAACGCCGTATGCCTTGTATAGCTTGGCTTTGAGTGCATTTTTATAGGTGATTTTATCAGCACCTTGTCAAACAAGTGCAAAAGGTCTGTCATGCAAGATTTAAGGCCATTTACTGATACGTACTGATACGGATTTTGCTAGACGTAGAACGACAAAACAGGGGGTAATTATTCCATTTATATCTTTTGCAAAACAATCCTATAAAAGAGGTGTTTTTATCTAATTAGACTGCACCGATCTAACACTATCTAAAACTGTTTATTTAATTATGAATTTTCGGAGTCCATAAAAAGCCCCAATCAAGGGGCTGAGTTTATTTTTTCCGTTGTTTAGCTATTTGTTTAACATCCTTGATAGCTTCCTGAAAATGCCTTTCTACTGGTGTTTGATAATCTATGTATTGTTGCTTGTATTTGGCATGTTCTAATTGTGCTTTCTGTTTAGCTTGAGCTTGGGATATTTTTCCAGCATGAGTCAAAATTTCACGATCAGAAGCCATTAAGAATTTGTCTAATTTCGCTATCCAATCTTTCATATACATGGGTGTGCCATTAATAGCTTGTAACTCTGCAAAATCTAGATACATAGTCACCAAGCGATTAAGAACGTCCATTTCTTTTTCATCAAGATAATTTTTCGCTACTGTAATATCCTTCGTTTTTGGATGTCCTTCACCTAAGAAGCTCGTCATACCCATATTAGGTTTACTTCCATCTACACGAGCATATACAACTTCAGCAGCAGTATGTCCATGCGCCGCCCAATGCATCTTATTTTGAACGGTTTGAAAGAATTTTTTAGACTCTGCCACTTTGGGGTCATAATCCACACTAGTTGCATATATCTCTAAAACCTTCTGATAAAAAAGCTTTTCAGATGCTCGGATATCTCTAATACGAGCTAGTAATTCATCAAAATAATTATTATTTCCGCCGTTTTTAAGTCTTGCATCATCCATTGCAAAACCTTTAACTATGTATTCACGCAGCACCTTCGTGGCCCATATACGGAATTGGGTTCCTCTCTGTGATTTAACTCGATAGCCCACAGAGATGATTACATCCAAATTATAATGCTGCACACTCCTTGTAACTTCTCGATTACCTTCTTGTTGAACTAGGAAGAATTCCTTCCTAGTTGAAAAATGATCAAGCTCACCTTCGTCATATACGTTTTGAATATGCATTCCAATATTTCGAGTAGTGGTTTGAAATAATGTAGCCATTTGATTTTGGGTGAGCCAAACTGTTTCATCTAATAGTCGAACATCGATTTTTAATTCGCCATCCTCAGATGCATATAAGATAAATTCACCAGTATTACTATCAGACATTCAACCGTCCTATTATTTGAAGTTTTTTAAATATATATCCAATAGAATATAACCACTTTAATCTCGTTCAACTAGTTCTTAAGTGCTGTGCTTGCATCTGTATGGTTAGATTGACCATACAACCAATAAAAAAGCTCCCCATATTTAGGGAGCTTTGATTAAAGCAATTGCAGTTCATCGGCTCGAATCTCGGTTACTTCCCGATCCGCTCCTTTACTGTCTTTCCACTTCCTTGTGCGTAGTGAGCCTTCGATATAAACCTTTCCGCCTTTCTTGAGGTACTTACTCGCAATCTCGGCTAATCGGTTGTTAGTGGTGATTCTGTGCCATTCTGTGGCCTGTTTACGTTCGCCAGTGGTCTTGTCCTTCCAATGCTCGGAAGTTGCAACGCTGAATGTTGTAACGCTGCCACCGTTGGGGAAATTCTTAGTTTCAGGGTCACGGCCCAATACACCCATCACAGTTACTTTGTTTACGTTTGGCATTGGCTTAAATCTCTCTAAATTTTCTCAGAATGTCTATTTTTCATGGGTAACGTAGGTAACATGGGTAACATCCTTGCTATGACAGCGTTTCAGGGTGTTACCTATATTTTTTTACTTGGGTAACGATGGGTAACATGGGTAACAAATGAGGGAAAATTTAGAACTTGTTACCTCTGTTACCTGTTACCATTTTCAATAGGTAACGCCTGTAAGCCTTTATTCATGCGGTTGTTACCTGTGTTACCTCTGTTACCTTCGTTTTTTACTATTCCCAGCTAAAAATAGCCTCTTTGACGGCGTAAACCTTCACTGCATTTTTCCGTGATGGGATTCTTGCTGTCTTGCTGGTCTTGCCTGTGTCATGCTCAAGTAGGTTGTAAGCTAGTAAGGCCCTTGCTGCTTTGCGACTGTCATAACCTTTGCAGACTTCATTTTTAAACTGCTCAGGCAATACATAAAATATCTTTTCGCCGTTCTCTATCTTCCAGTAGCCGACACGGTTATTGATACGCTCGATATGATCAGGATCGGGTGTAATGGCTTCAAAACGGCTTGATTCATTCGCCTCAAAGAATGCTTTAACATGGGTCACAATTTCCCGATTCTCATAATCTCCGACCTGCTCAAAACTGCCCAGCCATTGATTAAATACCTTTTGTACGGCGTTAAATGCTGTGCCTGTTTTCCAGCCTGTAATATTGGCCTTTGTTGCCAGCTCTCCAGCCGTTGCCACCAATGCAAAGTAATTAGCCACTCGGACAATATGCCCTTGCGACTGGTTCACGGTTAAGACTTGGCGATACTGGTCTAAAAGCTCTCTAGCTTCGTCCATGCGCTCGCCTTTGTTGCTGGTCAGATACTCAAGCCATGCAATGCCAGCCACGCCGTAGCAGTCTGCCATTCGTTTACTCAGTTCAATCGCTTGTTTTGGTGCATCCTCTGCAAAGTCTATACTGTCAAAAATACCGTACTCAGACTGATCTATATCAATATCAGCCAAGCGTATTTCTTGTCCCAGCTTAGTCTTTTGGCCTTGCTCGGTCATAATGTCTTTAAGGCTTTTTTCGCCACTGGATAGAAAAATAACTTTCCACTGGTGCATAGGTTTTGCTGTAATTTGCTTGGTCATTCGACCTTTACCTAAACCATTGGCAAGCATATAAACGACATTGCCTAGCTCTTTGGGGTTCGCTATCTCTCCGATTTCATCCAGCACTAAAAAACCATCATTGTGCATATAGGCTGTATTCTCTAAGGCGTTTCCTGTGGCTCTCCATGTTCTATAAAATTGCTTTGGATTGCCCCACACGGAACTCGCAAGGTTTAAGGCTGTGCTTTTCCCTTTGGATGAACCGCCTTTGATATGAAAACCACCGCCTTGTTGGTTAAGAGGGTCTAGCAATTGCCCAGCAAAGGCCGTACACAATGAAAAAGCCAATAAGCTATGATTCTCTGCCAATTGCGCTACATTACTTCGCCATTGCTCTAGTGTGCCTTTGCTTTGATAGCGGTTATCTAGGGCATTGTTAGCCTGATAAACAATTAAATCACTGCTGCTTTGTCCGATCTGCTTATGAGGTAGTACAAATACGTCATCATGCCAGCCGACCCGATCCACACATAAGGCATATTGACCTGTTTGATAACTCATTAAATAGCATTGAAAAAGGTTTCTTGCTCGTTGGTCAGGTGCAATCATTACACCCTGATAAGACAATGCTTTGCGTAGGTCTGCGCCGTCCGTCTGGAATAGCTCCATAGATAGGGCCTGTGTGTGTTCTACCTCGTTGTCATCCTTCCACTTGAGCAATACACCCCAGTTATTACTAGAATCATCTCTAGTCTTAGCAACAACCAATACAGGGCTTGAAATAAAACGCTTTTGGCTTATGCCGTTCTTATCTTCCTCAACAAAATATAAGCCTGCCTCTGTGATGTGGAAATGTCCGTTTTCCCATTTCATCGGTTTAGCCAGGTGGCCTTTGGGTAAAATACTTTTTACTGGTAAAGCCTCTATCGCTTCATCAATAAATGCCAGCACCTCACTTACGCTTTCATGCTGGGTCAATTCGATCTGAAATTCACTTACACCAATTTTTAAATACTGGCATAGCAGCCTAACTGCCGTGTTTTGCTCCAGCTTTTTAAATGGCTCAAGGTGCATTTGCTCAATTCTGACAGGTAAATAAAGCTGCTTATAGCCTGCCTGTGATAGCTGATTAATAACGAACTGTATTTGTTCAAAATCAAACGGCTTTAGTTCTGTTTTATGGTTGCTGCATAGGGTAGGCAATACGACCAATACAACGGCGTAGCCAGTCTGTGCGACTTTAAAGAATGCCTCTAGGCTGTACGTGATAATGACAGGTTGGGCATGGTCAAAATCGCCATACCTTGCAAAACCTCTAGCCAATCCATCAGGCATGACAGCCACACGCTGCCCATCTTGCATGACAGCACATTGAACAAGCTCCATTTGCCCATCATAGACAGGCACAATCAAAGGCTTTTCATAAGTAACGCCGTTTATATCCACATTACCATCATCAACATAGATCGGCTGCTCAGGACTGCCAAAACGCTGTATTAATGGATGTGATGAATAAGCATCATTAAACGATACAAGCTGCGTACATTCGTTTAAAATGGCTTCGGGTGTTATTAGTTCTTTGGGGTGGTCATAATCAAGCATTGTGACTGCCCCCTCAACAACATTAACCGCACTTTCTAATGATTCATTTTTCATTATTGGCCTCACTGCACACGGTTGATATGGATATTTGAATTAATCAAAACGCCGTCATTTGATAATCCGACTTGCTGGCGGTTATCCATCATCTGCAATAAACGCTGTTCTGCTTCTTCAAAGCTAATGCCGAAATGCTTTGCAATGTCCTCTAACTGGTACATAGGTTCGCCGTCATCCGTGTAACCGCTTGGCGGTGGCAATAGGTTCAACTCTTTTGCCTTTTGGTGCATCTCTGCTTTGATATGCTCAGGCGTGTAGTGCATTGTCAAAATAAGGGCCTGCTCAGTGATGGGGTGGTGTTCCCCATACTGCTCAAGCATTGCTTTGTAATGGTCAAAGGCTTTGAAAAATTCAGGGTTTACATGTTTATTCATGGCCTACCCCCTCAAAAGTTAGCTGTAAATTAGCTTTGCATGTTTCAATGCGGACGGCGTTTAAATGCTTTTCATGTTTACGGCGGTGCATACCCAGGCTATGAAATGTACCTTTATCCTTAGATACTTTTTCCTGCATACATAGGCGGTTCAGTTCTTCATAGGCTGTCTGCCGTGCTACATAACTCCCAGTCTTGCGGATGCTCGGCAATACCTCAGCAAATACCCAGTTTTGGAAATTCAACGCTTCTTTTTTATTAGATCGAAAAATAATGCGATAAAGGTTAGGCTCATTAATGAACTTGAGCTTTTGAGTACCGCCATTTGTAAGGATGTGGCAATCTGCCATACCCTTTGAATCTAATTCACGTAATAAGCGTGATGTTCTGCTTACCGACAGGACATTACATACGTCAGTCAAACAAAATAAAGGCTCGTTGGTATTGCTCAAGACAACACGAACGCCTTGTTCATTGAAATTAAAAATAGATGGGTTCATGCTGCCACCTCTTTAACAAGCTCATACCGTGCATGTCTGCCAATGCCTGACTTATTGCGCTCGTTATGGGTCACAATGTCATAGCCTGCATTGCGTAAACGCTGAATAATTGCGCTCAGGCGGTAGCAGTTGAAAAGGTCGATAGCCTCAGCCTGTGAAATGGTCTTGCCTTGCTTGAGGTGTGCTAGGACTTGTTTTAATTGGGTGTTGTTCATGTTCTTATGCTCCCATTCCTGACAGTGCATCGGTCAACTTGTGAATCGTTCCGATGTGGATTATCAGAACGTCCTTAACGCCTGATTTCTTCACCATGTCAGCATGTTCACTGAGTAGCTCTTTAATCGTTCCGTTAAAGCCTTTAACCTCTAAAAACTTCATAGCTTCATCATTTACGATTAAATCTGCTTCCTGATCCGCTTCGCCAGTCGGACAATATGAAGCAAGGGCATAGGCGTATAGATCGGCTGGGTCTGTAATACTCAAGGTTTCCAGTGCCAAGCGTAAAAAGGTATTTAGCTTGCTGGCCTCGGCTTTTAGGTAGTCATCAATTGAATAAGGCTTAGAAAATACCTCTGCACCTAATTCGGATGCTCGGATAGAAACATGGTCGAGTAGGTCGATAGCCTGTTCGATCTGTCTTGCATTGGCTTCGGTTTTATCTTCATCTGTGAAGTAATCAAGGGCCAAGCAAGTGAAGTCGGACACATCAATAAAAAGGTTTTTTATCTGCTCGCCGTTTACTTCATGGCTGATCTGCTCAAGTTTTCTTTGTGCCTGCTGGGTGATGCTAATTGCATCTTGTAGCGTGAACTCCATAGCTCAAGCCTCCATCGTTGCAATGGCTGCTTTGTGGCTTGCTATGCGTTCATTAATCCACTGGTCTACATCAGATTCAATCCAAGCGACACGGCGTTCGGAAATATTGACTGCTTTCGGGAACGTGCCTTGTTGCATCATTGCGTAAATTGACGATGCACCTAAGCCAGTTTTTGCCTGCACTTCTTTACGGCGGATTAAACGGATAGTTTCGTTTTGTTGCTTTTTAGATGTAGTCATCTAAACATTCTCCAATAGTGGAAATGCCTAGACACAAAATAGAAATAGGAATGTAATTTTTATAAAAAAACTAAGTTTTATTAATTAGATATAGCAATATATACCTATTCAATTAAGTCCAATGACTAACAACAAGCGCTTCCATTCGTAAACAAAATGTTGACTTATGTCATGTTTGAACTACTATAAAAGCGTTCATCAATGTTTATCATTGTTGATCAAAGTACAAAAACTTAGTTTTTAATCGTTTTACATTTCTAAGATTCCTTAGTTTTGTGTCCTGCCAGACGGCGGTTAAAAATTAATGGCGTTTAGTAATTGGCGTTACTAAAGCCATCTGTTCCATGAAAAGGGTCAAGCATTGGCGTGTTTGACCTTTTTCTTTCTTTCCTACACTCATTAGACATAAATGCTTCTTAATGAATGTATTAGATTTCTATGTTTTACTTTAAAAGAGTTATGCTTAAATGGCTACCTCTTTACCCAACAAGTGCGTTAATTGTTGTCGTGAAGCACCATCAACCTGCTGTTTACCGACCTTTTTAAGGCCATAAAAACGATAGCCATTTATAACCATTTATAACCTTTTATAATTATTTCTCATCATTGCTCACTATTTCTCAATAATTTAAAATATTCAGCAATTTACAATTAGATACAATTAGATACAATTAAGCGCCTTTAGCCTGATTAAAAAAGATCAAATTCGGTTCATAAATCACGCTAAAAATATGATTACTCCATTTCTGCATCATCTCTGTACGTTCTTTTTCATACTTGGCTTTGTTATATACACCCCTTACACCTTTGGCCGTATGGTTTAAACAAGCCTCGATTGCATCACTATTAAAGCCTTGCTCGTTTAAATGAGTGCTGGCCGTTCTTCTCAAGTCATGCACGGTAAACGGTGGTAAGTCTGTTAATGCCAGTGCTGCCTTTTGCGCCGTATTAAAAGCATTATGGCTGATATGAGTACCCGACTTTCTACCTACAAATACAAAAGGCTCATTGCCTGCAATCGCTTTGAGCTCCTTAAATATCTCCATCACCTGATCCGACATATAAACGACCATTTCACGGCTATGGCCTGTCGTGCTGTCTGCCTTTGTTTCAGGGATAAGCCATATACGACTATCAAAGTCGATATGCTCCCATTTAGCCCTCAATAGCTCTGACTTTCTAACCAATGTAAGCAATGACAACAAAAGACCCAGCTTTCTAGGTCTATAGATTCTCGAATTTAGTAAGGTGGTGTAATAGATGCGGATTTCATTTGTACTTAAATATCTATCTCTAGGTTTTGCCTTGTGTACGTGCCGTGATGGGATAGCCAAAACAGGGTTATAAGGTACAAGGCCCAAAGTCATTGCATAATCAAACATGCGCTTTAACAAGCCTCTGACTTGGTTAGCTGCTGCATCATATCCCTGTTCTTTTTTACGCCATATTGTACGGCGTATATCTTCAATACTGACCTGATCTAATGGGATGTGGCCCATCATTGGATAAATATCATTGCTCAGGCATAAAACCATGTTGTAAGGGTCTTTACGGTCTTTTTTAATGACTTCTTTTAAATAGCGTTCGCCGTAGTCCTTAAACAAAATGCCTTTAGGTTTTGCCTTATCTTGTTTAGGTGAAATACCTTTAGCCACCAATGAGGCGGATTCATCTCTGATCTGTCTAGCATCTTTAAGAGATAGATCAGGATAGCGACCTATAACAAGCCGTTCTTGCTTGCCTGCCAGTGAATAACGATAGTGCCACGACTTAACGCCTGATTCCTTAACCTCAATAAACAGCCCATTATTCAGCTTGTCTTTAACTGAATATCGCTTGTCCTGTGGTTTAAGGTTTTGAATCTCTCTATCAGTAGAGAAAAACAGGCCGTTTATCTTTGGCATGATTCTAGTCACTCAGGCATAAAAATAAGGTTTTATTGTCACGTAGCTAGTAGGTGACTAAAAAAATCATAGCACTAGATGAACGTATAGAACATATTGGAACAATAAAAAGGCATAAAAAAGCACTAAGCTATTAAAACTTAATGCTATTTAATTATCATTGGAACTTATTAGAATTTACTGGAATATAGGCTTAAATTGAAATTACTTTCCGATACAGAAAGAGCCAAAGATTTTTCCGAGTAAATCATCCGCACTAAAATCACCAGTAATTTCACCTAATGCATTCTGTGCGAGACGTAACGATTCTGCGACAAGCTCTCCTGCATGGTAAACAACAAGTTGTTCACGAGCTTCCGCAAGATAAGATTGAGTGCGCTTCATTGCGTCTAGGTGGCGTGTTCTTGCAATAAAGGTATCTTCTTCAGGCTGAAAGCCTGCATGTGCTGTAATCGCATCTACAAGCGATTGAACACCCATTTCTTGCTTGGCTGAGACCGTAATGTGTCTAAAGCCTTGGAGATCAGCAACTTTAGCTTCACTATCTACTAAATCACATTTGTTAGCGATTAAAATTAAGCGTTTAGGATCGATATAATTAGCAAAGTAAGTATCTGCCAAATGCATCGGATCTTCACCTTGACTCAAATCGTAAACCAAGAGTAGGAGATCAGCATTTTCTATTTCTTTAATCGCTCGACGAATACCTTCCTTCTCAACAATATCTCCCGTTTCACGCAGCCCTGCTGTATCCGTCAGGGTAATTGGCAAACCATTTAGGCTTATTTTCTCATGTAGTACATCACGCGTTGTACCTGCAATGTCCGTTACAATCGCGCGCTCAACACCAGCCAATGCATTCAATAAACTCGATTTACCTGCATTGGGTTTCCCTGCAATCACCACTTGTAAACCTTCACGCAGAAGTTGACCTTGGCGTGCTGATTGTTGTACTGCACCCACTGATGCTTGCACATCTTCCAATAACGCTAAAATTTTTCCATCTGCAAGAAAATCAATTTCCTCTTCAGGAAAATCAATCGCCGCCTCAACATGTAATCGTAAGTGAATGAGTTTTTCTAATACTGTATTTACTTTGGCCGAAAATGCGCCTTGCAATGAACGTACTGCAGAACGAGCAGCTGCTTGTGAAGTAGCATCAATTAAATCAGCAATTGATTCGGCTTGGACTAAATCCATTTTTCCATTTTCAAAAGCGCGCATTGAAAACTCACCCGCTTTTGCTGCAATTGCGCCTAACTCTAACAGTCGGCCCAATAATGTATTTTGAATCACCGGTCCACCATGACCTTGTAACTCAACTACATCTTCACCCGTAAAAGAATTCGGATTTGGAAAACAAATGACCAAACCCTCATCCATGACTTGCCCATTCGCATCAAGAAATTGACGAAATGCAGCATAACGAGCAGGACCGAGTGCCTTACCAGTTAAAGCCTCTGCTATGGCATATGCCTTAGGACCAGACAGTCGAATTACACCTACACCTCCACGACCTGGCGGTGTTGCAATCGCAGCAATAGTGGTTTGATGTTGTAGGTTCGTCATTGAAATGATCTCAAAGCAAGGCAAAAAAAATCCGCCTAAGGATATCACCTTAAGCGGATCGATTCAGCTACTAACAAAACTTAGTTCGTAGATGCTGTATCTTCTTTTGCTAAGCGAGCTTTCTCAACACTCTTATTAATCAGACCTTGCTGAAGAATCGTGATCAAGTTGTTGACAATCCAGTAAAGCACAAGTCCAGCAGGGAAGAACAATAAGAATACCGTGAAAATAATCGGCATAAACTTAAAGACTTTTGCTTGCATTGGATCTGTCGGCTGTGGGTTCAACATTTGTTGAACATACATCGTCACACCCATCAACAATGGTAGGATAAACCATGGGTCCATTGCAGATAAATCTTGAATCCAACCTAACCAAGGAGCGTGGCGTAACTCAACAGACTCCATGAGCACCCAATACAAAGCCAAGAAAATTGGCATTTGAAGAAGTAAAGGTAAACAACCAGATAATGGATTGACTTGTTCACGCTTATAAAGTGCCATCATTTCTTGTGAGAAACGCATACGGTCTTCGCCGAACTCTTCTTTCATGCGTTGCATTTCTGGTGCAATCACACGCATTTTTGCCATAGAGCGATAGCTCTTAGATGAAAGAGGCCAAAGAATAAGTTTCACAAGAATTGTCAATAGAATAATTGACCAACCCCAGTTTCCAACAATGCCATGGAAGAATTGCAAACCTAAGAATAGCAATTTCGCAATTGGCCATAACCAACCATAATCAACCGTTTGATTTAAACCAGTTGCCAAGTCTTTCAATTCAGATTGAATTTTTGGACCTGAGTAGAATGTTGCATCAACAGTCATTGTTTTGCCAGCTGGTACATTAATGGTAGGCGAAGTAAAGCCAATGATATTCATACCATCAGCAGATTTACGTGACTCCATTTTTGCAGAATACGGCTGGTTACCGAAGTTACCAGGCACCCAAGCACTTACAAAGTAATGCTGAACCATTGCAACCCAACCACCTTGAGCCTCAACACTTAACTTTTCTTCATTAAAATTATCAAATTTTAATTTGTTATAGTGCTCATCAGGTGTACCCCAAGCACCACCTAAATAAGTGCCCAGCGTAAAGATTCCTTGATCAGTTTTACCTGGATCTTCAGAGTTGTCACGTTTGATCTGACCAAACATTTGACCTTGCCAGTTTTGCTGACTACGGTTAATCACTTGATAACTTACGTTAACTGGATATGCACCTTCTTGGAAAGTGAACGTTTTGATGATTTCAACACCATCAGCCGTTTTTAATACCATTGGTACTTTTAACACTTTCTCAGCTTCACCATCTTTATTGGTGGTTGCTTGAGCATCAGCTAAAGTATAAGTCGACTTTTCAAACTCAAATGTTGGACGTCCACTACGGCTACTGTCAGGTCCATTTAAACCAATTAAACCTGATTGAGCGACATAAGTACGTTTCTCATCATTTTCAAGCATAACGAACGGTTGTTCACTATTTTTACTTTTATCATGATTGAGTAGTTCAACACGGACAATGTCCCCACCTTTAGGGTTAATCCAAAGATGATATAAATCAGTTTGAACAGCAACTAATTGTTGATTTGCTGTTGCAGGTGTAGTTGTGTCTTGTTGTTCAGCTGCAATATTTGCTTGCGGTATATCAGTTGAACCCGCTGTCGTTTGGCTCGTTGGCAGATCAGCAGAAACATCTTGGGCAACGACGGCAGCAGGTGCTGTCGCAGCAGTTGTTTCAGTTTGACCATAGTCTTTTTGCCAAGCAAGAATAAGCAAATATGCGGTGACAAACATGGCCCCGAGAATTGCAAACCTGGCCCATTGTTGCATATCGATTACCCCAATTGGTTAGAGTGATTTTTGGTTCAATAAACGCTCACGCAAGGGTACAGTAACGTGAGTCATTTGAGAATCTATTTGCTGAAATGAAATAAAACGAATTGCTTTTTTGGGAACAGGATCATATCCACTTCCACCCCACGGATGGCAACGACAAATCCGTCGCGTTGCATACCAGACACCTTTAATCGGGCCATGTATATGAATAGCTTCTAACGAGTATTGAGAACAAGTTGGGAAATAACGGCAACGAGGTCCAAGGAGCGGACTAATCGCAATTTGATAGAAACGAATCAACCAATGCAATATACGGACCATTGGCCACCTCTAACTTTGAGGAGAGGGAACTGATATTTTATGATGTTTTTTTACAAGACGCTGTAGCTTCTGCCATGCAAATTGTAATTGCTTATGCAATTCAGCATTCGGAATCGACTCAATACCTACCTTAGGCATGACCACAATATCCAATAAATCTATATCTTGCTGATTTAAGCGAAAACTTTCGCGAGCAATACGTTTTATTCGATTTCTTTCATGTGCACGGCGCACTTTCTTTTTAGCAACAACAATACCTAAACGGCTTTTAGGCTGTTTAGTTGGTGTAGCCAAAAATAAGAAATGGGGTTGATGCACTTTAAAAAGCGCACCATCAAATACACCTTTGTAATCTGCAGCACAGCGGATTCTCACCTCTGGACTGAAACTATAAAGTGTCATAACACCCAAATCGTCGATAAACTAAACTGGTATTAAACAGTTAAGCTGTGACGACCTTTTGCACGACGACGAGCTAATACTTGACGGCCAGCTTTAGTCGCCATACGAGCACGGAAACCATGAACGCGTTTACGCTTTAATTCAGATGGTTGGAAAGTACGTTTCATATCGAAACTCCAAAGTTGGTGTTCTATAAAGGTTCGCGATTGTATTGTGCATTGTTTGTTCTGTCAATATTAAACAGTATTGTGTAACACTTTTGATGAAAGTTGCTTGAGTCTGAGAAAGATACAAATTTGTTAAATAATCTATTTATACACAAAATAAATATATGTTTTTATTATAGTATTTAAGTTAACCACAGAAATATCCATAAACTTATACACAAGATGAAATTTAATCAAGGCTAATTTTAAATTTGAATTTAAATTTAAATACAAAGAACGATTATCCACAGAAAACCGAATCTTATTAAATAAATTCAAATTTATAAATTTAAATTTATTATTATTAGGGTTGTGATTTTCTATGGATAAGGCATTATTTTTTTTAAAATATATATACTTAGGTTGTTGATAACTATGTTTTCATATTTTTTATAGATTGTGGATAAGTTGTTGTTTTTATTTATCCACAGTTTGTGGAAAACCTTATCCACACCCTGTTTTAAATTTAAATTTAGACTTTTAAATTTGATTATTTGTGGTTAAAGTTCAAAATTACTCATGACATATGTGGATAACTTGGGTATGATTGCCTCCCCAATCTCATGGGGTTGTTTTTAAATTTAAATGGAATGAGGGGTTTCACATGCTGTGGACAGACTGCTTAAATCGCTTGCGACAAGAGCTCTCAGATAATGTCTTTGCAATGTGGATACGTCCATTGGTTGCCGAAGAGGTAGATGGTGTTTTAAAGCTTTATGCACCTAATCCTTACTGGACACGCTATATTCAAGAACATCATTTAGAATTAATTAGCATTCTTGCAGAACAAATGTCTGAAGGACGTGTTTGTAAAGTTGAAATTTTAGTCGACTCACGACCAGGCGCGATTTTATCTGCTTCAGAGCAACCAGCGACAACAACTGCAGCGCTTGAGTCTTCAGCAGCAGCACCTGTAGTCAGAGCAAAAAAAGAAAGCAATGACCAGCAAAATGCAAAAACATCAAAAAAACGATTATTAAATCCGCTGTTTAATTTTGCATTGTTCGTCGAAGGGCGTTCAAATCAGATGGCGGCAGAAACCTGCCGTAAAGTATTAACTCAGTTAGGCGAACCTCAACATAACCCGTTATTTTTGTACGGTCCGACCGGTTTAGGTAAAACACATTTGATGCAAGCAGTGGGTAATGCTTTATTACAAGCTAAACCAAATGCTCGTGTGATGTACATGACTGCTGAAAGTTTTGTTCAGGATTTTGTGAGCTCACTTCAACAAGGTAAAGTCGAAGAATTTAAAAAGAATTGCCGTTCATTAGACTTACTTTTAGTTGATGATATTCATTTACTTGCAGGTAAAGAAGCCAGCTTGGTTGAGTTTTTTTACACGTTTAATGCCTTATTAGATGAATCTAAACAAATTATTTTAACCTCAGATCGCTATCCTAAAGAGTTGACCGAGTTAGATCCTCGTTTGGTATCTCGCTTTTCATGGGGGTTATCGGTAGGTGTAGAACCGCCTGATATTGAAACTCGAATTGAGATTTTACTAAAAAAAGCTGAAAGTAATGGTATCGATTTGCCTCGTAACTGTGCGCTCTTTATTGCACAGCAGGTTGTGGCAAACGTACGTGAACTTGAAGGTGCATTAAATAAAGTCGTCGCGATTTCTCGTTTTAAAGGGACACCAATCGACTTAGATGTGGTGCGAGAATCACTGAAAGATGTTCTTGCGATTCGTGCTCGTACTATTAGCACCGAAAATATTCAGCGTGTAGTCAGTGAATATTTTCGTATCCCATTGAAAGAGTTGGTTGGACCTAAACGAACTCGTATTTATGCTCGACCACGTCAATTAGCAATGGGGCTTGCGAGAGAATTAACGGGTGACAGTTTTCCTGAAATTGGCATGGCATTTGGTGGTCGTGATCACAGTACAGTCATGCATGCCTGTGAAAAAGTGCAGAGTTTGTGTGCTGAAGATCCTATCTTTAATGAAGATTACAAAAATTTAATGCGCTTATTACAAAGCTAAATCTGTTTAAATTCTATTCTTGCAATGCGGCATATTCTGCCGCATAGTACATGATTAAAAGTGTTTTAGTCTGTCGTCGATATACTGTTTTTAGAGGAAATCCATCGTGCGTTTGAAGATCGCGAAAGAAAGCTTACTCAATGTTTTGTCTCATGTTGTAGGTGCTGTAGAACGTCGCCATACGTTAAATATTCTTTCAAACGTCAAAGTTCAGGTTACTCAAGATGCACTGACGATTACAGGTTCCGATCTTGAAGTTGAACTTGTTGCGAGTACAACGCTTTTAGAGGGAGCATGTTTACAAGCAGGTCAAACCACAGTACCCGCACGTAAATTGATGGATATCTGTAAATCTTTACCGACAGCAGCACTGATTGATTTACAAATCACAGAAGACCAGCGTTGTATTTTGAAATCTGGTAATAGCCGCTTTGTATTAGGAACATTATCTGCTGAGGATTACCCTTTATTAACGACTGAAAATAGTCAAGGGACTCAAGTTCAGGTCACTGAACGTGAACTAAAACGTTTATTTGAAAAAACCTCTTTTGCGATGGCTGTTCAGGATGTCCGTTTTTATCTTACAGGTACTTTACTTGAAATTGATGAAAATCAGCTTCGTGCAGTGACGACAGATGGACATCGTCTTGCTCTTTGTGAAACATTGGCAAGTTCAAATGCTTCGCAGTTAGTGCAAGCAATTGTGCCTCGTAAAGCGGTCGGTGAATTACAGCGTCTATTGAGTATCGAAGATAATCAACTCTCGCTGTTAATTGGTCGTGAGCTCCTGAATGTTACTTTGACAATTCCAAGCCGTGATAAAGAGCAGGGTGATATTACTGTTCGTATTACTACAAAATTAATTGATGGTAAATTCCCTGATTATCGACGTGTTATTCCTCGTGGCGGTGATAAAACAGTTACGATTGCACATGATATTTTCAAACAATCATTACAGCGAGTTGCTATCCTGAGTAATGAAAAATTACGTGGAGTATTTTTAAACTTCAATCCAGATTCACTACAACTTCGTGCCAATAATCCAGAGCAAGATGAGGCAGTTGAAGATCTTGCGATTCAATACAATAATGCACCTATGGAAATGTCATTCAACGCACAATACATTTTGGATGTATTGAATGTGCTGGATGGTGATGATGTATTAATGACGATGACTGAGGCAAACCAATCTGTATTGGTTCAAGATCCAGCACATCAAGATCAAACCTATGTCGTCATGCCGATGCGTGTTTAATGTTGTTTTTGATTTAGTTTAATCTGGTCATGTTCATTACGCGTTTAAATATCCAGCGTGTGAGAAATTTAAAAGCGGTTGCACTCCAAGAGTTGCAACCGTTTAATGTTTTTTATGGACAAAATGGTTCAGGAAAAACGTCTATATTAGAAGCAATTCACTTATTAGCCACTGGTCGATCTTTTCGTACACATATTCCTAAACATTACATTCAAAATCAAATGCAGGATGCGATTGTATTTGCACAGTCTGCTACTGAAAAGATTGGTATGCAAAAGCTCATTACAGGTGAGCAAAATATTAAAGTGAATGGGGATAGTATTGCCACGCAAGGACAGCTAGCCAAAATTTTACCATTACAGCTTATTGACCCTCTGAGTACAGATATTATTGATCACGGAGCTAAACCAAGACGACAATTGCTAGATTGGTTAATGTTTCACGTGGAACCAGATTTTTACTATGCATGGCAATTTTATTCTAGAGCTTTAAAACAACGAAACAGCTTATTAAAATCAAAACGTAATCTGACGCTGCAAGATTTAGAAGCATGGAACAAAATGCTTAGTGAGTACGGTGAAATATTACATTTACAACGTCAGTCCATTGTTGAACAGTGGCAGATATTTTTTCAGCAAGATCTTAAAACACTATTACCAGATATCGAGATCCATATGGAGTATGCAGCAGGCTTTCATGTGGAACATGGCTTGGCTGAAGACTTGATTTTGTATCATCAAAAAGACTGCGAAAGACGCTATACAGAATATGGTCCACACCGGGCAGATTTAAAGTTAAAAACCCCAACAGGAGATGCAGATGCCGTACTGTCACGGGGGCAAAAAAAATTATTAATCATGGCTTTAAAATTGTCACAGATCGCAATGTTGCATGCGTCTAATAAGGAAACTGTGGTATTATTAGATGATGTGACAGCAGAATTAGATATAACCGCACAACAACGTTTAATTGAGCGATTGAGCCAACTTGGTAGTCAAGTTTTCATTACCACTTTAGACCATGAATCTGTACAAAAGCATTTACATGATTTGTCTATTTCCTATCAATTATTCAATGTTGAAAACGGTTCTGTTCAAGTTGTTGTGCAATAATTTTTTGAAGTTTTCTCCATCTTTGGATAGACCTTTTTTTCACTAGGGAGTAACCATGAGTTCAGAAGATCAAGCTGCTTCTCAAACAGAACAAACCATTGAAAAGGCTTATGATTCCTCTAGCATCAAGGTATTACGTGGTTTAGACGCAGTACGTAAGCGTCCAGGCATGTATATTGGTGATACGGATGATGGTACTGGTTTACACCATATGGTGTTTGAAGTGGTGGACAACTCGATTGATGAAGCCCTTGCTGGTCACTGTGATGAAATTCTGGTTACCATTCACGAAGACGAATCTGTTTCTGTCGCAGATAACGGTCGTGGTATTCCCACAGATATTCACCCTGAAGAAGGTGTATCTGCTGCTGAAGTCATCTTAACGATTCTTCATGCGGGTGGTAAGTTTGATGACAACAGCTATAAGGTTTCTGGTGGCTTACACGGTGTAGGTGTTTCAGTTGTAAACGCTTTGTCTAGTAAACTGGAACTCACAATTCATCGTGCTGGTAAAATTCATGAACAAGAATACCGCCATGGTGACCCTCAATACCCTTTAAAGGTGGTGGGCGATACAGATCGTTCAGGTACTCGTGTACGTTTTTATCCAAGTGCTGAAACATTCAGTCAGACCATTTTCAATGTCGATATTTTAGCTCGTCGTTTACGTGAACTGTCATTTTTAAATGCGGGCGTCCGAATTGTTCTACGTGACGAACGTGTTGGTTTAGAACATGTATTTGATTATGAGGGTGGTTTATCAGAATTCGTTAAATACATTAACGAAGGAAAAACGCATCTTAACGATATTTTTCACTTTACCACGCAAGCTGATAATGGCATTGGTGTTGAAGTTGCATTGCAATGGAATGATACGTACCAAGAAAACGTACGTTGCTTTACCAATAACATTCCTCAAAAAGATGGTGGTACTCACTTAGCTGGTTTCCGAGCTGCTTTAACTCGTGGCCTTAATAACTACATGGAAAACGAAAACTTACTCAAAAAAGAGAAGGTTGCAGTTTCTGGTGATGATGCACGTGAAGGTTTAACAGCAATTGTTTCAGTGAAAGTTCCTGATCCAAAATTCTCTTCTCAAACCAAAGAAAAATTGGTATCGAGTGAAGTAAAACCTGCTGTTGAACAAGCAATGAATAAAGCTTTTTCAGAGTATCTTCTTGAAAATCCAGCTGCAGCTAAATCAATTGCGGGTAAAATTATTGATGCCGCACGTGCACGCGATGCGGCGCGTAAAGCACGTGAAATGACTCGCCGTAAGAGTGCGCTTGATATAGCAGGTCTTCCAGGTAAATTGGCGGACTGCCAAGAAAAAGATCCAGCTTTATCTGAACTATATCTTGTCGAGGGTGATTCAGCAGGTGGTTCAGCGAAACAAGGTCGTAACCGTAAAATGCAAGCGATTTTACCGCTCAAAGGTAAAATCTTAAACGTGGAACGTGCTCGTTTTGACAAGATGATTTCTTCTGCTGAAGTCGGAACACTGATTACAGCATTAGGTTGTGGTATCGGTCGTGAAGAATATAATCCAGACAAATTACGTTACCACAAAATTATTATTATGACCGATGCGGACGTGGATGGTTCACATATTCGTACGCTGTTATTAACGTTCTTCTTCCGTCAAATGCCGGAATTAGTGGAACGTGGTCATATTTATATTGCTCAGCCACCACTTTATAAATTAAAGAAAGGTAAGCAAGAGCAGTATATTAAAGATAATGATGCGCTTGAAACATATTTAATTTCGAATGCAATTGATGAGTTGGCATTACATATCAGTGCTGACGCACCTGCGATTCGTGGTGAAGCGCTTGCAAAAGTCATTGCTGATTATCAGACATCACAAAAAAGCTTACAGCGATTAACGATTCGTTATCCTGCAACTTTGTTAGATGCTTTACTTGGTTTAGATGCATTTAAATTAGATCAAAATCAAGATGAAGCTTATGTGACGTCTTGGGCTGAGCAATTGCGTCAAGCAATTGAAACACAACAGCCAAGCTTAAGACCTGAATTCACGCTCGAAGCATTCGAAAAAGAACTCGCAGATGGTTCACGTGAAACACATTATTGGCCACGTTTAACAGTGTATGTACACAACCTTCCTCATCACTATTTATTAGATGCTGGTTTATTGGGTTCAGGTGAATATAAACGTTTACTTCAAAACTCAAAGAGTTGGTTTACGTTACTTGAAGACGGGGCTTATTTGCAAAAAGGTGAGCGTAAAGTCAATGTTGCTAACTTCCATCAAGTATGGCAACAAGTATTGGCAGATTCACGCCGTGGCATGATGATCCAACGCTATAAAGGCTTGGGCGAGATGAATGCAGAGCAGCTTTGGGAGACCACGATGGATCCTGAAAATCGTAATATGCTTCAAGTGACGATTGATGATGCAATTGAAGCAGATCGCATGTTCTCTTGTCTCATGGGTGATGATGTTGAACCACGTCGTGCATTTATTGAAGAGAATGCATTGAATGCAGATATTGATGCTTAATGCTATAAGTTAAAAAAAGCACTCTTAGGAGTGCTTTTTTTGTATCAATCTAAAATCTTAAGTCATTTTTTTGGAATTAATTTCAATAAAATGATGTGCTTGAAGTCACATATTTTATTTATTATATGAAATATAAAGATAATTAAATAAGCGTTTACGAAATTAATAAATAATTAAAATTATAAAATTCAACAACTTATAATTGAATAATAAAAAATAGAGCAATAGCTCTATTTTTTTAAATAGAGAGTGATTAAAATTTTTGTCATGGAAAAGAATCCATTTAAATGCTTAAAAGGAACTAAGAATGAAAAAAACAACTCTGGCTTTATTGGCGGCTTCAACCATGGGTATGGTTTCAACTGCTCAAGCAAAGGTTGATGTGTGTGTATTTGATTTACTCGGTAAGTCTGGTGAATCGTTCCAAATGGCTCAGGAATGGGCATTGGCAGCAAAGGGTTGGGGGGCAGATATCAATCTGATTCCACGTCAAGATGAGGCTGTAGCCGATAATGATTTTAAAGCAGGTAAGTGTGATGCTGTTTTCTTAACAGCGATGCGTTCTCGTCAATATAACAAGTTTGTGGGTTCGATTGACTCTTTAGGTGGCGCACCATCAAATGCAATTGCACAACGTGCGATTACTTTTGCTTTAGACAAACGTAATGCTGCAAAGATGGTCACAAATCTCGGTGGGAAAAAATATGAAGTTGCTGGTATTGCACCACTAGGCGCGGCATATATTTTCGTGCGTGATAAAAAAATTGATTCTATTGAAAAAGCCGCTGGTAAGAAATTCGCAGTATTAAGCTATGACCCAGCACAAAAAATTATGGTGCAACGTGTCGGTGCTCAAGCAGTCGGATCTGATGTTTCGAACTTTGTTGCGAAGTTCAATAATGGTCAAGTGGATATGGTGGGTGCACCAGCATATGCCTATAAGCCTCTTGAAATTTATAAAGGTTTAGGCAATACAGGGGCAATGTTTGATTTCCCTGTAGTACACATTACAGCAAACTTTGTGATGAAGCCTGAAAAATTCCCTGAAGGGTTTGGTCAAAAATCACGTGATTGGTTTGTTAAAAACTTGCCGAAAAGCTACGCAATGATCAAGCGTTTAGAGAGTGAAATTCCTGCTAAGTACAAAATGCAATTCTCAGCTGAAGAAAAGCTGAAATATCAAAAACTACTTCGTGATGGTCGTATGGATCTCACTAAACAAGGTATTTATGACAAAGAGATGATGTCTGTTCTTAAGAAAGCACGTTGCTCTGTCGATAAATCCAACTTCGAATGTTCACTTGGTGGTGAATAATTCTGATTTCTAAAGAAAAAATCCTAGACCTGGTCTAGGATTTTTTTATTCATTTTATGTCATTTTTGCCAATGCACATTTATAAGAAAAAAGTATGCTTTAATCACAATAAGTACTATTTAAATGATCTGTATCTAAAAACCATATACATACAGCATCTCAGGATCAGTATCTACACAATTGGATCGTGTAATCTCATTTTAGTTCAACACACTGACACTGAAGTTTAAGGTGTTTGATATGGGATATTCGAGAATATAAGAAAGAAGGAATAGGAAACAATAAAATGAATTTAACCAAAACATTATTGCTATCAGCAGGTTTAATGACTGCTGCAACGGCTTCACAAGCAAAGCAAGTCGTCTGCGTGTTTGATCTCGTCGGGAAAAACGGCGATGTCTATGCGTTAATGAAAGATTATCAACTTGCTGCTAAGCAGTGGGGAGCTGATATTGAGCTTAAAGTCGGACAAAATGAAGGCGTAATTGCTGAAGATTTCAAAGCAGGTAAATGTGACGGTGTAAGTATCACAGGGATGCGCGGTCGTCAGTTTAATAATTTCACTGGCTCTTTAGATGCCATTGGTGCGATTACTAATCTCAATTTAGCTGTTAAAGTCATGCAAGGTTTAGCAAGTCCAACCTTTGCAAAACATATGAAAAATGGCAACTATGAAGTTGCAGGTGTGATTCCTGTTGGCGATGCTTATTTAATGGTGCGTGATCGTAGTATTAATACGGTTGCTAAAGCTGCGGGTAAAAAGATCGCCGTACTTGATTATGATCAGGCACAAAAAATTATGGTACAGCAAATTGGTGCGCAAGCAGTGAGTTCTGATGTCACTAATTTTGGTAGTAAATTCAATAATGGCCAAGTTGATATTATTGGTGCACCAGCAGCGGTATTCCGTCCTTTAGAACTTCATAAAGGGCTAGGAACGAAAGGTGCAATTGTGAATTATCCAATTCTTCAAGTGACCGGTAATATCATCATTCGTCATGATAAATTCCCTGAAGGTTTCGGACAGAAATCGCGTGATTGGGTGAAAACACAGTTACCACGTGCGAATCAAATTTTAGGCAAAATGAAAGCGGATATTCCGGCTAAATATTGGATGAATGTTCCAGCTGGAGATAAACCTGGTTACCAAAAATTGATGCGTGAATCTCGTATTGCACTTACTAAACAAGGTGTTTACAACAAACAAATGATGAAACTACTTTGGCAGTTCCGTTGTAAGAATGAACCGACAAACTTTGAATGTAGCTTGCAGGATGAGAACTACAAATAAGTTCATAGGACGTTACATTTAAATCCGATAAATTTACTTTGAATAAACTTTAAAGTTCGAGTTATGACCATATATTGAGTATGTTATACTTGATATATGGTCTTTTAATTTCAAAGCCTATTTAATTTTTTGAGGAATCCATCATGACTGCCCAAGCACTTGAGCTGACTGACAATGCTGCGAATAAAGTTCGTCAACTTCGTGAGAGCGAAGGAAATCAAGATTTGATGTTACGTGTATATGTGACAGGTGGTGGTTGCTCTGGTTTTTCTTACGGATTCAATTTTGCTGAATCTCAAAATGAAGACGATGCTGAATTTGTGAATGGTGATGTGAAGATGCTTGTTGACTCACTGAGTTATCAATATCTCGTTGGTTCAGTTGTTGATTATGTCGAAGGTTTGGAAGGATCTCGCTTTATCGTGCAAAATCCTAATGCGACAACGACATGTGGTTGTGGATCTTCATTCTCAATTTAATATGCAGCAAAAAAAGCCCGCTAAGCGGGCTTTTTTTATGATAATTTTTGCTGTTCTTTCAGAATTAAATCAGTCAGCTCATGATAATTTTGAACTGGAATCCAATGATTCGCCTCTAAATGAATTTCCGTATATGGACCTTCAACATAATTTTGATTGAACTGAACCCCTTTAGCATCAATTGCAACGTCATCTTTGCCCCAAATAAATAAAGTGGGAACTTTGACTTTATTGAATAGCGTTTTATTAGAGCTAAAAGGTAAACCTCGATACCAATTGAGTGATGGGCTGAGCCGTTTTTCTATAATCATTTCTTGTTTAAAGTCATTTAATTGTTCAACTGTCATTCCAGAATTTTTTAATAAAGCCTCGCCAATTTGAGGTGTTTTATTAAAGAGCAACTCAGGTATCCATGGAAGCTGAAATAGTCCCATATAATAGGATTTAAAAAGTTGTGTACTGCTGTAAAAAGCCCGCATAAATGCTGCTTTGTGAGGGACGGAGATCGCGGTCAAATGTTTAATTTTATTAGGATAACGTAGAGCAACTTCCCAAGCAACGACTGCGCCCCAGTCGTGTCCTACGATATATGAAGGCTCTCCAATTAAGTCGAGTAGAACATTTACATCATCTGCTAAATGTTGAATGGCATAATCTGCGCGTTTTTTCGGTTGAGCCCTTAAGCTATATCCACGTTGGTTTAACGCATAGGTGCGAAAACCATGTTGGTTTAGTATTTCGGCACTATGCTGCCAAATTTTTGATGTTTCAGGAAAACCATGTAATAGCACAATTGGACTGCCATCGATTGGACCGCTATCTATTACATCAAAAATAAGATTACCTTTTTGAAACTCAGTGATTCGTTGTTGTTTTTCCATGATCTATATCCTCTTTCCTTTACATATCTTTATCAAATTTGGATGATAGAACTAGGGCTGAACGGGTCAGTTCTAGGTGAAAGAAGGTCGTTCATTGTCTGACAATATTATGGGTTGATTAAACGGTGTATTTGTATTGGGATTTGTTTTTGTAAGAACGTTAAGCAAAGTCTCAAAGCTAAGGTCCGATAGCTTAAGCTCGGAGTAACCAAGTGGACATCTTCAGGGATTAGAGACCATTCAGGTAAAATATGAATTAACGTTGAGTTGACTAATTGATGGGCCACTTGGATTTCTGCAACGGCGGCAATACCTAAATGTGCTTCTACAGCAGCAAGTCCATGTTCGGATGGTGTCACCATCAGATGTGTATAAATTTTAAATTTTTTTATCGTACCGTTTTTGAAAAGTGTGATTTTGGACAGCTCGCGGTTATGCGAGATAAAATGATGATCACACAGTTGCTCTGGGTGTTCAGGAATGCCACAATGCATTTGATAGGTCGGACTGGCACATAAAATTCTTCGAACTTGTCCAACCTTTTGAGCATGGAGTGTAGAGTCTGCTAAATCACCAAGTCTGATGGCTAAGTCATATCCTCCAGAAATTAAATCAACTTTGCTGTCATTCAAATCAATTTCAATATCAATGTGTGGGTATTCAATTAAAAATTGAGAGATTAAAGGCAATACCACCAATTTTCCAAAAGTTCCCGAAGCAGCTATTCGAATTCGACCTTTGGGTTGTATTTCTAATTGTGTGAGATCGTTCGTCAGCGATTCAATTTGATGAAATAGGGGGGAGATTTCTTTTAAGAAAATCTTCCCAGCATCAGTTAGTGAGCTTGAATTGGTATTTCGATTTAATAATCTAATATTTAAGGATTCTTCAAGTCTTGAAAGTCGATTGGATAACGTGGATTTAGCAATATCATAACGTCTTGCTGCCGCGGATAAACTTCCAGCATCTGCAATCAGTACGAACCAATATAGGTCATCGATTGAGTAGGGTAAGCTGTTCATAAAATCGAACACCACCTTTCATTTTTATTGTCTATTCACATCATTATATAACCGCTAAGTTAAGTCAATTGATCCGATGTAGCAAATGATCTGATTTAGCAAATTGAGGACATAGCAATGACAATGAATTGTGATTTAGAAACTGGTACTTGTTCAGTAGCCGAATTGGAAAAAGGCCAAAATGCAGTGGTCAATGTAGCATCTGACCTCAGCCTGATTTATGTGGGTGACCCAATGTGCTCATGGTGTTGGGGAAGTTCAAATATCATTAAACAAGCGAGTGAATATGCAATTCAGCATGGTGTTGGCTTTCAAGTGATTAGCGGTGGTTTAAGACCTGGTGGAGGTGATGCTTGGACCGATACTTTCAAGAATTTTTTACGCACCGAATGGAAAAATATTCAGAGACTGACTAAACAACCTTTCACTGAAAAATTGTTAGAAAGAGCACATTTTAACTATGATACCGAGCCTTCAGCACGTGCTGTTTACGTTGCTCGACAACTTTGGCAAGACCATGATCATCATGATGAAAAACTTTTGGCATTTTTTTCAGCAATCCAATATAAATTTTATGTGGATGGTGAAGATCCGAACGAGCTTGAATATTATCGAAGTATATGTGAAACGTTTGAGCTGGATTTTGACGTATTCTCAACGTTGTTTGAATTACCTGAGACCCAAGCAGCGACCTATGAAGAGTTCAAGCTTAATCGAAGTTGGGGCATAAAAGGGTTCCCAAGTTTTGCGATACGTCATGGAGACAATGTCAAAATCATAGGCTCTGGTCATGTGGCATTGGAAAAATTAACACAAGCTATTGATGACTTAATCAAAGATGCGCGTATATAAGGAAAAGTTGAATGGCGATTATTCTACAAATTGATTTTCCCTATGATGGACCTTGGGGTCATGAAATGTTTGAAAGTTTCAAAACACTCGCGGATTCAATAGCAAATGAGAAAGGCTTGATTTGGAAAATTTGGACTGAAAATGAAGTATCCAAAGAAGCAGGTGGAATTTACTTATTTGAAAGCCAAGCAGATGCAGAGGACTATCTAAATATGCATCTTCAGCGTTTAAGGGAAAATGGCTTTACTGAATGTAGATATCGGATCTTTGCTGTTAACTCGGCACTTTCAAAATTGAATTTTGCACCTGTTTAAGTTAATCGATGTATCAACTCAGGATAGTGGATACACCGATTCTTCATTTAAACCGCAGTGATCGTTCCTAAAACTCGATCTCCTTGAGCTCCTGTCACTTCAGGTAAATTACCAGCAAGTTGGTTTACAAATCGCATAGCCAACCACGCAAAAGCGGTCGCCTCCACCCAAGTCGGTGCTAATCCCAAATCTGCTGTGGTTTGAACACTCCACTCATGTTTACGTAAACGCCAACGTAATTGTTCTAATAATTGTGAGTTGTATGCACCACCTCCACAGACATAAACTTCACCTGTGTCCATAGGGGAACGATAAATGGCTTTTTTAATGGCACGTGTCGTGAGTTTCATCAGCGTTGCTTGAACATTTTCAGGCGTATCTTCAAGTTCATCGTATTCAACATCGCTACGCCAATCGGCAATTTGTTCATCTAACCATTCCAAGTTAAAGTCTTCACGACCGGTACTTTTTGGCGGCTCTTTCGAGAAAAAGTCATGTGATTGCAAACGATCAAGCAAAGCGCGAATAGGCGTACCATAAGCAGCCCAATTGCCATTTTCATCATAAGGCTGACCTGTGTAACGTTCACACCAAGCATCCATCAAAATATTGGCTGGTCCAGTATCGAAGCCATATACGCCTTTAGGATCACCCGCAGGTAACATACTGACATTGGCAATTCCACCGAGATTTAAGATCACACGGTGTATCGTCGGATGCTGAAATAAGGCTTGATGGAATGCTGGCACTAGAGGTGCACCTTGACCACCAGCAGCCATATCACGGCGTCTAAAATCTGATACCACAGGAATTTGAGTGATTTCAGTAATAATGTTGGGATCACCAATTTGAAGGGTAAATCCATGTTCGGGACGATGACGAATCGTTTGACCATGAGATCCAATGGCTTTTATTTGAGTTCTATCGAGATTATTTTCTTGTATAAGTTGATTGATTCCATGACCGATCATCTGTGCTAAAGCGACATCAGCTTTACCCATGCGGTCAATTTCATTATCGTCTGGCAAAGTAAGTGCCATCAGTTCATCACGTAAATCTGGATCAAAGGCTAATGTCAGCGTTGCATGGATCTGTAATGGATCAAAAGAAGCGGCTACAAAATCGACGCCGTCCATACTCGTGCCAGTCATTACACCAATGTAGATTGTGGTCATGATTATTCTTAAGCCTGCATTGTGCTGAAAAAGTGTTAGTATATCGCACAAATTGAACAACAGATGTATTTGGGTTTTGTGATGTCAAATTTCCTGCCTGCTGAAGAACAACTTGCCCTCATTCAACGAGGCACACATGAAATTATTTCAGAAGAAGATCTTCTGAAGAAATTAAAATTGAATCGTCCTTTGAAAATTAAGGCGGGTTTTGATCCTACAGCACCAGACTTACACTTAGGTCATACGGTATTAATTAACAAGCTTAAAGTGTTCCAAGACTTAGGTCATGAAGTATTCTTCTTGATTGGTGATTACACTGCGATGATTGGTGACCCAACAGGTAAAAGTGCAACTCGTCCACCATTGTCACGTGAGCAAGTCTTAGAAAACGCGAAAACCTATCAGGAACAAGTGTTCAAAATTCTTGATCCAAATAAAACTAAGGTGGTGTTTAACTCAGAATGGTTTGCTCAAAAAACTGCTGCTGATCTGATCCAATTGGCTTCACAGCAAACGGTTGCACGTATGCTTGAACGTGATGACTTTACTAAACGCTATAACAACCAACAGCCGATTGCGATTCACGAGTTTTTGTATCCATTGGTGCAAGGCTATGACTCTATCGCGCTTGAGGCAGATGTTGAGTTAGGTGGTACAGATCAAACCTTTAACTTGCTGATGGGGCGTACTTTACAAGGTCGTTATAATCAAGAGCCACAAGTGTGTATCACTGTACCAATTCTTGAAGGTTTAGATGGCGTCAACAAAATGTCTAAATCTTTAGGTAACTACATTGGTGTATTTGATGCACCTGGTGTGATGTACCAAAAAGTACTTTCGATGCCAGACAGCTTAATTGAGCGATATTTCGAACTGCTGAGCTTCAAGTCAATGGAAGAGATCGAAGGCTTATTGAAAGAAATGGCTGAAGGTCGTAACCCTCAAGAAATTAAACGTATCTTAGCGCTCGAGTTAGTGGAGCGTTTCCATGGAAGCGAAGCTGCTGCGAATGCACATAAAGGTGCAGGGAATATCATCACAGAGGGTGAGCTTCCTGAAGGAACGCCAGAAGTGACGATTTCACGTGGTGAATTCGGTGGTGAAATGTTTATTGCTTCTATTGTTCGTGCAGCAGGTTTAACCAAAAATGCAGCGCAAGCCAAAGATGCTGTTTCACGTGGAGCCGTAAAAGTTGATTGGGAAGTGGTGGATGCATCATTCTCAATTAACGAAAACAAAACAGTGATTGTTCAAGCAGGTAAAAAGGCCATTGCTAAAGTAACTTTTACTGACTAAATCATTAAGTTTTGCATGATTAAAAAGCCATCCCAAGTGATGGCTTTTTTATGTCAAGAATGAAATGAAGATGAAAGATGGATTAATTTTTGGTTGTTCTGGTTGAAATCCATTAAAATGTGCCATCCAATACTTATTTGTTTGAATATCTATGATTCAGTTAGACCAACTTACCATTCGCCGCGGCGGTCGCATTTTATTTGAAAAAGCGTCTATGCAACTTCACCCTGGTTGGAAGATTGGTTTAACAGGTGTCAATGGTGCAGGAAAATCGACGTTGTTTTCAGCATTACTTGGGGGCATGGAATCAGATGGTGGCTCATTGACACGACCATCGGTTTGGACAGTGGCACATATGGCGCAAGAGATTAAAGCGCTGGATATGAAAGCGATTGATTTCGTTCTATCCGGTGATGAAGAGTATTGGGATATCCAACACAAACTTGAGCATCCTGACGGATTGTCTGATCAAGATTTGGCAAATTTATATGGTCGTTTTGATGAAATTAGTGGCTATTCAGCGCCGTCTAAAGCATCACAACTGATGGCTGGCCTAGGCTTCTTTGAACATCAGTCAGAACTTAGTGTAAAAAGTTTCTCTGGTGGATGGCGTATGCGTTTAAATCTTGCGCGTACTTTGATGAGTCGTTCAGATTTACTCTTACTTGATGAACCGACGAATCATTTAGATTTAGACGCTATTTTATGGTTAGAAGACTGGTTAAAAGCATATGAAGGCACATTGGTACTGATTTCGCATGACCGTGATTTCTTGGATGCCATTACCGACCATATTTTACATATCGAAAACCAAGAACTAACGCTTTATACCGGCAACTATTCAACCTTTGAACGTACTCGAAGTGAACGTTTAGCTCAACAACAACAAGCCTATGAGAAACAGCTTGAGCTACGTGCACATCTGCAAAAATATATCGATCGTTTTAAAGCTAAGGCAACCAAAGCAAAACAGGCACAAAGCCGTATTAAACAGCTCGAACGAATGCAAGAGCTTTCTGCTGCGCATGTCGATACGCCTTTTACCTTTAGCTTCCGTGAACCGACCAAAATGAGTTCTCCGTTGTTACAACTGGATAGTGCTGATATTGGTTATGGTAAAAAACTGATTGTGACCAATGTGAAACTACAAATCACGCCAACCAGCCGTATCGGTTTACTGGGAATGAATGGTGCAGGTAAGTCCACATTAATTAAATCATTGGTGGGTGATTTACCTTTAATTCAAGGTCAACGCAAAGCATCCGAATTACTTAATATTGGTTATTTCGCCCAACATCAAATGGATGCGTTAGATGGTAATGCGAGTCCAATGTTGCAGTTATCTCGTATTGCAGATAAAAAGATTAGTGAAGCGACTTTACGTGCCTTCTTAGGGAGTTTTGGTTTCTCTGGTGAGCGTATGGATACGCCGTGTGAAAGCTTCTCTGGGGGTGAGCGTGCACGTTTAGCATTGGCTTTGATTGTCTGGCAGCGTCCAAATGTTTTAATTTTAGATGAACCGACCAACCATTTAGACTTGGATATGCGTCATGCATTAACTATGGCACTACAAGACTTTGAGGGGGCAGTGGTGTTGGTCTCACATGAACGCCAATTAATTGCAAGTGTCTGTGATGAATTACTCCTAGTGCATAACGGTAAATGTCGTGAGTTTGAAGGTGATCTGGTCGCTTACGCAGACTGGTTACGTCAAGCACGTGCAGAGTTGATGAAGCAAGGGCAGCAAGCACCTGAGCCAGTAAAATCTCAAGTGATCGATAAGCCTGTAGTTTCTAAAGTAGATAAAGAAGCACAGCGTAAAGAAGCTGCGCGTCGCCGTGAAATGAGCCGCCCAATTCGTAAAAATATTGAAAAATTGGAAGCTGAGATTGCGAAAATCCAACCACGTTTAGGTCAAATTGAGGATGCTTTAGGGGATGCATCACTTTATGATGCGTCTCGGAAAGATGATCTTTTAAAATTGATGAATGAACAAACGGAACTAAAAGGAAAATTAGCACAAGCAGAAGAAAAAATGCTTGAACTGATGATGGAACTTGAAGAGTTAGAAAGTTCATTCGAAGATTAATGAATAATTTCTAAATAAAAAAAGCCCAATGAAAATTGGGCTTTTTTTATAAAATATTGAGTTATATAATTTTATTTATGTGATTAAATATTGAAAATATTAATAATTTTTTGAGTTTTATAATGGGTGACATAATTCAATTTAAAAAGAAAAGAATTACTAAAGGTTTAATAATTTCAGGAATGGGTGGTGTTTCGAATGAAAATGGACTTGTTGCTAAAGATTTAACACATGCAGATTTAATGTTTTATGGGCTTTATTGGGATAATATAATAGTCACACAAATTCCAATGTTTCATTTTACTAATGATGTAATTGAAGAATTTAGAAGTAATGGTGTCATTGAGTTTTATTCTAATGCACCCCCACAGTCAATGCATTCATCAGAAATGCAAAGAATGGCATTAGAATCATTATTAGCATGTCAAAGTGTAAGAAGACAAAATAAAGATGCAGATTGGATAATTTATAATAATGTTGCTGAGGGATTTAATAGTATTGAATCTGAAAGTTTAATTGAACAGGATTCTATTCGAGTTGAAATTTCAAAATGTTTACCTTATCCAAGTACGTATGTTCCGATTGATACATTAAGAAAATTTAGAGAAGATTATTTGGATGAATTAGATAGATTACATTTTGCTAAATATAAATTATTTGAAAAGATTAGTTCTCATGAGAATTTAGCACGTAGAGATTTAGCAAAATGTTATGAGCTGGAAGAGTTTGAAAGAGCGATTCGAGATTATGAGCACGCTTTTTCATGTAGGTTTAGATATTACTCTATGAAATCTTTAATTAGTGATATTCGGCATAATAAGTCAGAACTTTTAGAAGTTGGTTTAGCTGCAGGTGATTTAGTTCTTGGTGGATTTAATCTTTCAGGAACATATAATTTTGGAAAAACATTTTTTAATTTATTTAGTTCTAAACAAAAAATTCATGAAGCAAAGCAGAATTCCCCTGAATTTCAATTCATATCCTCAGCAATAAGTAATGGAATAATTCTGCAAAAGTTTAATAACCAAAATTAAAAAACCGCGCTTTCGCGCGGTCTTTTATTTAAAGTGACAAATTATTTTTTGTCATCTTTAACTTCAGTGAACTCAGCATCTACAACACCGTCGTCCGCTTTTTGTTGTTGACCAGCAGCATCACCTTGGAATGCATTTGGATCAAAACCTTGCGCACCACCTTGAGCACCCTGCGCAGCTTCATAAGCACGTTGAGTGATCGGCATGATGATGTTTTGAAGTGCTTCAGTTTTCGCTTTGATCGCATCAACATCATTTTCTTTGGTTGCAGCTTCAAGTTCTGAAACAGCAGTTTCAACCGCAGTTTTTTCATCAGCAGTTACTTGTTCGCCAAGGTCTTTTACTGCTTTTTGAGCAGAAGAAACTAATGCATCAGCTTCGTTACGTGCTTTAGCAAGTTCTTCAAACTTACGATCTTCTTCAGCATTCGCTTCAGCATCTTTGATCATCGCTTCAATTTCAGCATCGCTCAAACCTGAGTTTGCTTTAATTTGAATTGATTGCTCTTTACCAGTGCTCTTGTCTTTCGCAGATACTTTCAAGATACCATCAGCGTTGATGTCGAACGATACTTCAATTTGCGGCACGCCACGTGGAGCAGGTGGGATATCGCCCAATTGGAAGTTACCCAACAATTTGTTTTGTTGAGCCATTTTACGTTCACCTTGGTAAACCGAAATGTCTACTGCAGGCTGGTTATCAGCAGCTGTAGAGAACACTTGTGATTTTTTCGCAGGGATTGTTGTGTTTTTCTCGATGATTGGAGTTAACACGCCACCCATTGTTTCAATACCAAGTGTCAACGGTGTTACGTCAAGTAATAGAACGTCGTTCTTATCACCTGAAAGTACAGCACCTTGGATCGCAGCACCCATTGCCACAGCTTCGTCAGGGTTCACGTCTTTACGTGGCTCTTTACCAAAGAACTCTTGTACTTTTTGTTGTACAAGTGGCATACGAGACTGACCACCAACCAAGATCACGTCAGAGATATCAGAAGTTGATAGACCTGCATCTTTAAGTGCAATCTTACATGGCTCGATTGTACGAGCAACTAAGTCAGCAACAAGACCTTCTAATTTCGCACGTGTTACGTTGATCACTAAGTGTTTAGGACCAGTCGCATCAGCCGTGATATATGGAAGGTTAATTTCAGTTGCATTAGAAGAAGACAATTCAATCTTCGCTTTCTCAGCAGCTTCTTTCAAACGTTGTAACGCAAGTGGATCATTTTTCAGATTCACATTTTGTTCTTTCTTAAACTCTTCAACCAAGTAATCGATTAACGCGTTATCAAAGTCTTCACCACCAAGGAATGTGTCACCATTAGTAGACAACACTTCGATTTGTTGGTCGCCATCAAGGTCAGCGATTTCAATGATTGATACGTCGAAAGTACCACCACCTAAGTCGTAAACTGCGATTTTACGGTCGCCTTCTTTCTTGTCCATACCGAACGCAAGCGCTGCAGCTGTTGGTTCGTTGATGATACGTTTAACATCTAAACCAGCAATTTTACCAGCATCTTTCGTTGCTTGACGTTGAGCATCGTTGAAGTATGCAGGAACAGTAACTACCGCTTCAGTAACTGTTTCACCTAAGTAATCTTCCGCAGTTTTCTTCATTTTCTTAAGAACTTCTGCAGAGATTTGTTGTGGTGCTAGTTTCTTGTCGTTTACATCAACCCAAGCATCGCCATTGTCAGCTTTGATGATTTTGTAAGGTACAAGACCAATATCTTTTTGAACTGCTTGATCTTCGTAACGACGACCGATCAAACGTTTGATCGCGAATAATGTATTTTTCGGGTTTGTTACCGCTTGACGTTTAGCTGATTGACCAACAAGGATCTCGCCATCTTTATACGCAATAATAGACGGAGTTGTACGAGCGCCTTCAGCGTTGTCGATTACTTTAACTTTATCGCCTTCAAGTACTGCAACACATGAGTTTGTAGTACCTAAGTCAATACCAATAATTTTAGCCATTGATGTGTTCCTCGAAAATTTTGTTGTGATCTTTCACTTGTTATCCGATATGAGAGCCATTCATTATTTTTCAAGTTAAAAACTTAAAAAATTTTTACAAACTCCCGTATTTCTTGACTTATTGGCCTACCATGACCATTGCAGGACGAAGTAAACGGCCAGAAAGGGTGTAACCTTTTTGAAGTACCGTACCAATCTCACCCGCTTTTGCATCTGGAGCAATACCTACTGCTTGATGCAAATCAGCATTAAAACCATTTTCAGTGTCAACTGCCACAACACCAAATTTTTCTAATGTTGCTAATAATGACTTCAGTGTGAGTTCTACACCTTCTGATAAAGGAGTTTTTTCATCACCTGCAGCAGCAATTGCACGTTCAAGGTTGTCAACTGAATCCAATAATTCTTTTGCAAATTTCTCTAAAGCAAATTTTTTCGCAGTATCCGCTTCACGCTCTAAACGTTCTTTGGTTTTTTCTGCTTCATACTTCGCATTTGCAGCAACTGCTTTTTCATATTTTAAGTTTTCAGTCAGCGTTGCGATTTGCGCTTGAAGGTCTTCTACAGAAACTTCAACTTCAGCTTGTTGATTTTCAACTTGCTGTTCAGTTTGTTCCGTTTGAACGTCCTGAGTTTGTTCGTTTTGCTCATTTGCCATGGAAGATCTCCGCTTAAATGGGTTTTTAAACATGTACAGTCCTTTGGCATCAGTGTTAACTGCGTTAATCTGAACTGCCATGCGTGTGTAATTCATCAATACAAAGGTAATGTGGGCGACTATAAATAATTCAAGCTTAAACGATGTTTATTTCTACTAAATTCATCTTTACAACAAGGAATGAAAATTTTTCGATCCATTTAGAGAAATCTAAAGTCTAGAATAAGAAGAGGAGATGAGCTGAAGAAAGATTATAAAAATATGATTTAGTGTATATTTTATATATAAAAAATATAGATTCAGATAAAACAAGTCTTTCCTTTTAAATAATCAAAACTGTATTATCTTTAACCAGATACTAACGCTGTAGTTTCTATTTATTTTGTTTTTGCTTTTTAATAGCTCATCCAACCTCCTTGGATGAGTTTTTTTTTGCTTGTCGAGATCTGAGTAACAATGTTAAGCAACCGATATACCGTGTAGCCACACTGTGATTCAGTCACCTTCAAAAAGGGCTTATATCGCACCACATATTCACTAAAAAATAAATTAAATAAATGGCTTAGGAGATATATTCAACTATAAAAGTTGAATTGCATTTTCTTTACACTTTTTTCATAAGTTCAACCTGAAGTCATCGAAACTTGAACCAAGAACTGACGCATGAAATAAAAAAGTCAGGAATGATAAGCCTTCAAAGTTAACTCTGACTTTGAATGTTTCAAGTAAGGAATTAAACAATGAAAAAATTAGGTCTCATTTCCCTGGCATTTGCAGCTATTGGTTTTGCTACTGTAGGTTGTACTTCAAACCAATCTGCTGAAACTGCTCAAGCGACTCAGCCGACCACACAAACAGATGCTTCTATAGCGCAAGCGGCAACTACTGAAATGGATACCCAAAATGGTGTGGCTGTACAAGCTGACCCAAGTGTAGAGTCTGCTGAACCGATTCAAGCTGTCCCAGCTGAAGGTGCAGAAGCCCCTCAAGTTGTTGAGTAAAATGCAATGAAATTTAATTCATTTAAACTGCTTATAATGGATTAAATTTTATGAAAAAGCAGAGAATAGAGAGTAAATAGGATGCCTTTACTGTCTATTTTTAGAATCACAGCACTTAAAAAAACCTAACATTCAAATGTGAATGTTAGGTTTGTGAGGTAACTTTAAATCAATTGTCTTGAGTCCAAGAAAGCTTAACGATCTCGGCGATCGTGTTGACGTTCCTGTTCTCGCTTCTTGCGGTCCTGTTCTAAGCGCTTACGTTGTTCTTCAATCGCTTTTTTACGATTATCTTGATTCCAACGATTACGTTCAGCTTGACGTTGTTTTAGAATTTCCTTTTGACGTTGTTCAATCTGTTTACGACGATCATGCTCAGCACGTTCTTTATTACGTCGATCTGCTAATTCACGTTGTTGGCGTTGACGTTCATATTCACGTTTGCGCTTTTCTTGTTCAAGGCGCTGTTGATGTAAACGTTGTGCGCGTTCTCTCTCCCAACGTTGACGGTCATAGTTGCGATCATAATCACGATCATAACGATGGTCATAATTACCATTATAATAAGGGCCATCGTCAGGGAAGGCCACACAACCGACTGCAAGAACTGCTGTGGCCAATGACATTATCATTACTTTTATTGCCATAGCTTTCACCTTTATATGTTGAATCAGGACAACCAAAAAATTCCTGATGTTGGATTAAATAGTCAATGACAAGACTGCTATAGTAAGATTAGCGTAAATGGAATTGAAGTTTGTATATTGATCAGTAGACTTAGTTAACAAAATAGTCATGAAATGGCTGATCGTGTAGAAATTATGAAGAATACGGATTTTTAAAAGGATCGGAATCGTGAATCAAAAAATACAACAATTACTTGAAAATGGTCAGGGTTCTGCAGGACGTGCATTAGATCGACTCCCAAAGATCGTTCAAGAATCTCTAGTGAAGTTACTTGGCTATCCCTATGACTATCCTCAACTCGATAGTTTTACAAAATGCTTGATGGCTGCACAGTTGAAACAAGGAAAATCAGGCTTTATTGGCGCTGATATTGATAAATCAAGAAAAGAATTTGAAAATCAAATCCAATCCATCACACATAAATCATCTCATGTTCAATATGTAGAAGATATTCGTCTTCCTCTACAAAGTGGTACTGTATTTGCCAGACATTATCATCCTGCTCCGAATAAAAAATTACCAATGATTGTGTTTTATCATGGTGGTGGGTTTGTTGTCGGAAGTGTGAATACACATGATGAAGCGTGCCGAATCATTGCGAATTATGCAAAAGTACAAGTGATCAGTATTGATTATCCTTTAGCGCCAGAAGTTTCTCCACAATCATTGATTCAATCATGTGAAGACGCATTGGCATGGGTATATCAAAATCGCCGTCACTTTAAAATCTTAAAAAATCGTATTGCTGTAGCAGGAGATAGTGCTGGCGGTAATATTAGTGCTGTCGTTGCTCAACGTGCATTAAATGCCAGTTATGCGCCTCAAGCTCAATTTTTAATATATCCTGCGGTAGATTTCAAAAGTCGTCATCCATCATTCTTTGCGTATAAAGATGGTTTAGTATTAACCAACAGCGATATTGACTATGTGACAGAATACTACGCGACAAGACATAAAGTTGCTTTGGATAATCCACTAATCTCCCCAACATACGGTAATCTAAAAAAATTGGCACCAGCCTATGTTGTTACAGCGGGACATGATGTATTGCATGATGAAGGCAAAATTTACGCCCACAAATTACGTCAAAATGGCACTAAAGTGTTGTATCAAGATTTTGAAGATCAAACACACGGATTTATTAATCTAACGCTAGTCTCAGGGCGTTCTAAAAAATTGTTGATTGAAATGAGTAAAGAGTTTAGAAGATTTTGGGATAAAAATAGTTAATAGATGCTTACTTTCAAATCCTGAGATTCAAACGAAACTCAGGATTTTTTCTTTATATAGAGTAATCGAATAAAAATACTTTGATGCTTAACAAAAAACTGAATCTTTTCTGGCGATTGATTCATGAATAATAGATAAGATAAAAAAATCAATAAGAGGATAGCGTATGTTAAAAAAAATGATGTTAGGTGTTTCTGTTGCGGCGATGAGTACTTTGTCTTTGGCAGCAAATACGCATATGCAAATCAAAACATCAGCAGGAGATATCGAAATCGAGTTGTTTAATGATAAAGCTCCGATTTCAGCAAAGAACTTTGAAACTTATGCGAAAGCTAATTTTTATAACGGCACAATCTTCCATCGGGTTATTCCAGGGTTCATGATCCAAGGTGGAGGATTAGATGTATCGATGAAAGAAAAAGTGAATCGACCTCCAATCAAGAACGAGTCTTATAATGGCTTAAAGAATAACCGTGGCACTTTAGCCATGGCACGTACAAACCAGCCTGATTCAGCAACAAGCCAATTTTTTATCAATATTGCGGATAATGATTTTCTAAATAAAGCGCCAATGAATCCTGGTTATGCTGTGTTTGGTCAGGTAACTAAAGGCATGGATGTTGTCGATAAAATTGCAAAAGTGCCTACTGGTAGATTTGGTATGCATCAAGATGTGCCAAAAAATCCTATTAAAATTTTAAGTGTGAATATAAAACCTTCAAAAGCGAAATAGTGATTAAAAAAAGAAGCAGAAATATTAAATTAATATTTTTGCTTCAATATTATAGGGTTAAGTGTAAATGTGATTATTAATGAATCATAATGGTGCATAAAAATAGAACACTCAATAAAACATGGGGTTAAAAGCACTTGCAATGATTTCGAAATGCTCTAGAATGCACCCCATACCGACGAGATACACGGAAACGAACGAAGCAGGTTGCTGAGTTGTTAAGTGTTTCGAGTCCAGCTTCTAGCGTTGACGAGATGTTAGAAAGATCATTAAGAGATTATGAAGAACAACTTGTGTGGATTTTTACTGGTTGATTGATCGATATATATTATCATTG